>JAGVKR010000706.1 GCA_020050375.1 Planctomycetales bacterium | reverse complement strand
GCTCGGGTTTTCGGAAGGGACCAGCGGCGGGATCGACATGTCGCCCTTACAGCGCTTCTTCGCTGGTCTCTCCGGTGCGAATGCGAATCACTTCGGCCAGATCGGTCACGAAGATCTTGCCGTCGCCGATCTGTCCCGTGCGAGCCACGCGAATGATCGTGTCGACGATCTCGCGAACCATGGACTCGGTCACGACCACTTCCAGCTTGACCTTCGGTAGAAAATCGACCGTGTACTCGGCGCCTCGATACATCTCCTTGTGGCCCCGCTGCCGCCCGAAGCCCCGAACCTCGGTGACTGTCATCCCCTCGACCCCGGCGGCTGTGAGCGCGTTCTTTACATCCTCCAGCTTATAATGACGAATCACCGCTTCGATCTTCTTCACGTTCCGGCTCCTGGAAGTCGCGCAGGCAAAACGCCTGCGGCGGGAAATTCAGAGCGACGTTTCCGCCGTTTCCAACGACGTGCCGCGGATTATAGAGAACCGGTCGCCGGTCGCCTATGCAAAGCGAGCGCTACAGGAAGATGTATCCCTCCTCGCCGTGCTGGCTCACGTCGAGTCCCTGCAGCTCTTCCTGCTGGGTGACTCGGAGCCCCATTGCGGCGTCGAGAATCTTCAGCAGAATCAGCGTCCCGATCACGGCCAGCACCATCGCTGCCAACACTCCGACAGCCTGATTCCACAACTGCGGCAGGTTGCCTTCCAGGACGCCCTGTGGAGTCGTCTTGCCCGGGATGACGGCTCGCGTCGCGAACACGCCCGTCAGCAGCGCGCCGAGCGTGCCTCCCACGCCGTGGACTCCGAACGCATCCAGGGCGTCGTCGTAGCGGAAGCGGGCCTTCAGATTGCAGGCGTAATAACAAACCAGGCCGGCGGCGACACCCAGGACGATTCCCGAGAGCGGGGTCACAAACCCGCAGGCCGGAGTCACACAGACCAGGCCGGCGACCGCTCCGGAACACGCTCCCAGGATGCTCGGTTTGCCGCGCTGCACCCATTCTGCCCCCGCCCACGCGATGACTCCCGCGGCGGCGGCCAGATGCGTCGCCACGAAGGCGTTCGCTGCCTGGGCGTTCGATTCGAGGGCGCTGCCGGCGTTGAATCCGAACCAGCCGACCCACAACAGTGCGGCGCCAATGCAGGTGTAGGTGAGATTGTGCGGAGGCATCGGCTCCTGCCCGAACCCCAGCCGGCGACCCAGCAGCAAGGCGCAGATCAGAGCCGAAATCCCCGAGCTGATATGGACGACCGTTCCTCCGGCGAAGTCGAACGACGGAAATTTGGCAGCGGCGTTCGCGAAGTTCAGCCAGCCGGTGTCCGACCAGACCCAGTGCGCCAGCGGACAGTACACGAACGTCCCCCACAGGATCGAGAACACGACCATCGTGCTGAATTTCATCCGCTCGGCGTACGCCCCGCAGATCAATCCGGGGGTAATGATGAAAAACATCATTTGATACACCATGTGGACCGAACGCGGGATTCCGTAAGCGCCGTCCGGCAGCATGGGAACAACGGCCGTCTGCGCCACGTCATCCCAGAATGGCATCACGCCGCGAAGGAAGAGAAAGTCGCCGCCGCCGACGAAACCTCCGAGCACATCTCCCCCGAACGCCAGACTGTAACCCCACAGTGCCCAGACGACCGAGAGGGTTCCCATCAGAAACACGCATTGCATCATCACGCCGAGCACGTTCTTTTTGCGGACGAGACCGCAATAGAACAAGGCCAGGCCCGGCGCCGTCATCATCAGCACCAGGGCCGCCGAGGTCAGCATCCAGGCTGTGTTCGCGCGGTCGAATTTCTCGGGCGTCAGGCGCGGATCGACGTCTCCCGCGATCGCCGAGCTGCCGCAGACCAGCAACAAACAGAGACCCAGCCCCAGTCCGTATTTTTCCCGCCACATCGTTATTCTCCTTGAGCGCCGAGGTAGAAGAACTGTGTTTGATCGGCAGTCCGGACGGTCCGCCGGGGACATTTCCGGCGGCGCATTGTGCCAGAACTTCGCCGCAGTTCCAATTGAACGGAGAGAAATGATCGCCGGAACCGATCGTCGGGACAGCATAGCATCCACAAGCCCCCTGCGATAAAACGAGTTTTTCGAAGGATTTCATATCCGGTTGTTCAGATCAGTCTGCCTCGGGACGCCAGCCATGAAGAACACCGCGATTCGCTCGTACACGGTGGGACAGGTCGATGTCCATACGCATCTCGACCTGGCCACGAGCTATTTCGGCGTTCAGGAACTTCCGCGCATTCCCGGCACGTATTTGGATGAGGTCTTCCCTGTCCAGGTTCCCTACCACGCCGGACATCTGCTCCCTCCCACGCAACCGGGGCTGGGCGTCGTACTGGATGAACAGGCAGCCCGGAAACACCCGGCGATCGTGGGGGGCGGCTGCCCGCAGCTCCACCGCGCCGACAGATCGTTTACGAACTGGTAACCGTCTCATTTCATCTCTTCCACTCTTCAACCCTTTAACTCTGCAACTTTTCTCCGTCCCGGAGCCTTTCCTTTGCCCGACTGGGCCTTTTCGATCAACGACACGCTCTTCAAGTTCGTGACGCGCGGGCCGGCTCGCGAACATTTGCAGGTCTTCGCGCCGCTGGGGCTGATTGTCGGCGTGTTCCTCGCGCAGTGGAGCAGCAGGCTCATCGCCCGCGAGAGTAACGGAACTCGGCGGCTCAAGCTGCCGGCGCGGCTGGCGATCATTGTTGCCACCGCAGTGCTTTACCCGGCGCTGGTGATCGCCGTGATCCACGGCCGCTGCCAGTGGCTCACGGAAGGGGGCTCGATCGACTGGGCCCAATGGCGCATGCCGTTTTTTTTCGCGCTGATCGGGCTGCTGATCGTGGCCACGGCGATCGATTTCGACCAGTACTTGATTCCGGATGAGATCACGATCACGGGAATGGTGTTTGGTGTGGTCTGGGCCACTCTGTTCGCGCATATGCATCTCATCCCGCTGTGGATCGACTGGAACGAGCTTCATCCGATCACCGGGCCGTACATCCCGGAGTGGATCAGGAATCATCCTCACTGGCACGGGTTGCTCTGGAGTCTGGCCGGTCTGGCGATCGGCGCCGGCGTGACCTGGCTGGCTCGAGTCGTTTCGCGCGTTGTGCTCGGCGTCGAAGCGCTTGGGTTCGGCGACGTGACGCTGATGGGGATGATCGGCAGCTTTCTCGGATGGCAGCCGGTGCTGCTGGTCTTTCTGCTTGCTCCAATTTGTGGATTAGTGATCGTGTTGGCTCTCAAGCTCATTCAGGCACGCCGTGCCGTCCCGTACGGTCCGTATCTGAGTGTGGCCGCAGTGCTCGTGCTGTTCACCTGGCGCTGGCTCTGGATCCCGACGCGCGAGCTCTTCGGACACTGGCCGACGCTCATAGCGTTGGGAAGCCTGATGACCCTCACTCTCGCTGCCTTGTTGGGACTCGTTCGCCTCTACCGCTCGATTCCTGTCACCCGCCGGGCGGAACGAGCGCCGCCGTCAACAATCACCGCCATGACTGGGGCCGAGCCTTCCATATCAACAAATGAACGACACGCCTCGCCGGCAGAGGTTGCACATGAGGAGAGGTCGAGCGATCCTCCTGTCGCGGATAACGAGTTTCCAATGGATGGTCGATCTGACGGCACGCCGCACGGGGCCGATTACGAATCAGAGTCGTCTACCGATTGAGTTTGACCGCTCCACAGGTTTCGCAGTATCGTAAAGGCCGGATCGTCGCCTGTCGTTTGATGTTCCCTTCGCGATCGGCTGGTTCCTATGCTCTCGATTCTCGGAAGCCGCGGGCGTTTGTGCGATTCACCGTCGCGACGGGAGTTGCTCTCGGTCGGCGGTTTGTCGCTTTTGGGATTCGGGCTGGCCGATCTGTTCCGGCTTCAGGCGTATGCCGATCCGACACAGGCGCGATCGCCCGGCTTCGGCGGGGCTGATTCGGTCATCTTCGTCTATTTGCAAGGGGCGCCGAGCCACATTGACCTGTGGGACCCGAAACCGCAGGCCCCAGCCGAGATCCGCGGCGAGTTTTCGCCGATTCCAACTCGCGCTCCAGGAATGTTTCTCGGCGAAGTGTTGCCGCGGCTGGCGCTGCAGGCCGACCGATTCTCACTCGTGCGAACCGTCGGATGCAAACCTCCTGGTTTGCCGAACCACGGGTCGGCGATCTACATGCTGATGACGGGGCACGACCCGGGCAATTTCTCGCCGACCGGGCTGGCCGTTCCACCTTCTCGCGAGGATTTGCCCTCGGTGGGCTCGATCGTCGCCCGGCACCGGCCGGCCGACGTCGGGCGGTTCAGCTACGCGACGATTTGCGGGCCGACGAAAGAGGCAGCGGTCGTCGGGCTGGGGCAGGGGGCCGGTCTCCTCGGAGCTGGGTTCGATCCGTTTCCGATGTACGATGATCCTACCCGGCCGATCAACCTCGAAGTCTTCACGCTCTCTGGGGAAGTGACGCTCGGCAGGCTCAATGAGCGCGTCGATCTGCGGCGGAGGATCGACGAGCGGCTGTCGACGGCGTCGCGCAACGCGGGTGAAGCCCGTCTCGGTGGCAAACCGACCGGCGCGGCGACATTCGACACGCAGTACGAGCGAGCGCTGTCGCTCTTGCATTCGAACGAGGCGGTGCGAGCCTTCCGCCTTGATGAAGAATCGGCCGACTTGCGACAGCGGTACGGCATGACGCGCTTCGGACAAAGCTGCCTCCTGGCCCGCCGGCTGATCGAAGCCCGCACCCGGTTCGTGCAGATCACCTGGCCAGCCCGTTCCGACGACGAACCTGCGGCCGGCCCCGACGGCTCGTGGGACACGCATCGCAACAATTTTCCGATGCTCCGCGAGCATCGTTGCCCGGTCTTTGACCGAGCGCTTGCGTCGCTGATCGAAGATCTCCACGAACGTGGCTTGCTCGCGAAAACTCTGGTGGTCGCGGTCGGCGAATTTGGTCGATCACCCAAAATCGGCGCTCCGACGACCAACAACGTCGGCCCCGGAGGCCGCGATCATTGGCCCGATTGTTACACCGCACTGGTGGCTGGCGGCGGAATTCGTCCCGGACAGGCTTATGGAGAATCCGACCGGTTCGGAGCCTATCCCAAAACGAATCCCGTGCATCCCTATGACCTGCTCGGCACGCTGTTCCACGCGCTCGGCGTCGATCCCGACATCGAGTACCGCGACACGCTGAACCGACCGCGCCGACTGATCGACCACGGCGCCGCGGTGCAGGGGCTGTTCTAAGCCGGGGGCCCCTTTGTCGTAGCACGGACTGTTAGTCCGTGCGTGCGTCTGCCGCGTGAATAGACTCACAAGGTCGAATAAATCGGCACCACGAACCACCCACCGTCTGAACAGTAGCGACTTCAATATCTTCGTCACGCACGGACTAACAGTCCGTGCTACGGTCCCGCGGCGCTCGGCCGTCAGATCATGTCGAGCTTGCGGTGGCGCTGGCGGGGGGGGCGGCTGCACTCGGCACACAGGCCGTAGACTTCGAGCCGGTGGCCCGTCATGCGGAAGCCGTGGTCGTCTGCAATGCCATCGAGGATCTGCGCCAACGGTGCGTTCTCGAACTCGGTCAGCGTCCCGCAACGGCTGCAGATGAGGTGGTCGTGCTGGGGATATCCGTAGTCGTGCTCGAAGACCTCCCGATTGTGGCTGCGCGCCACTTTTCGCAGGAGGCCCGCGTCGACCATGTCGAGCAGCGTGCGATAGACGGTCGCCCGGCTGACGCGCCGGCCGTCGGTGCGGTTCGAAACGCGGCTGACGAGCTGATCGGTGTCGAAGTGCTCGTGCGTCGAGAAAACTTCTTCGACAATCGTCTCCCGCTCGCGCGTGAGCCGCTTGCCGTGCATGACCAGATATTCGCGGAACTTGTCCGCCGGACTGATGGCAACTTCAACCGCCGCAAGATCACTCACCGATGCTCCCCTTGAAGACAAACCGTTTTTCATATGTGCCGAACGATCAACATCCGTTCCCAATCGCCGCGCGTTGATCGTCAGCCGGGGCCGAGCGTCCTTGCAATAGTCGACCGGAAACGGAACTGCGACCGCAGCCCGTGCTCGCCGAATCTCATCCATCTGTCGTGTTGGCTTTAGCCGACACGAACTAACTTCTCGTGTGGACTGAAGTCCACACTACAGTCTTTTAACCGCTATCAGCCTTCAGCTCCGCCGAGTTGCTCGAGCATCCGGTCGAGCGCGATCTGAAGTTTCTCGGGGGTCTCATACGTACCCGCTTCGATCGCCGACTTGATCTGTTCCAGACGCTGCTCGCGCACCCCCGGCGTGCGACTGGCGTCGTCGAGCATTCGGCCGACCGCCGAAATCTCGACTTCGTCACGCGGAGCCGCGGGACCAACCGGAGAGGCAGGTCCGGCAGCCGTGGCCGGTGCCGTTCGACTGACGGGGGCCGCCGCTCCCACTGAATTCAGGCCACGCACTTCCATGCTGAGGTT
>JAGVKR010000627.1 GCA_020050375.1 Planctomycetales bacterium | reverse complement strand
GGAAGCGAGCGTACATCGAGAAGCACGTGTCCCTGCGAATGCTGTATCTGGTCGCCGGCCAGCAGGAACGGGCCTTGCAGGCGATTCCCGGAATCGACGTGGCCGATCAGGAATTCTGGCAGCAGACATTCTGGGGACTGACGAACTATTTCGACGCGACGTCGATTCCACTGCCGGCGGATCGGGCGACACAAACCGTTTCGCAATTGACGAAGGCGGTGCTCCGCCTGCAGGAGAAGGCCAATCTCGAGCTGCGAAACGTCAACTTCTGCCACAAAATCGCCAGCTTCGGCAATTACGAGAAGTATCCGCGCGACGAGTTCAGCCCCGGACAGGAAGTGCTGCTGTATGCCGAGGTGGCCAACATCCACAGCGAACCGGCGAGCGACGGCAAGTTCCGCACGAGCCTGAAATCGACGCTGGAGATCTATCGCCACGGGGCCGAGGGGGAACTGGCCGAGCAGATCGATCTGCCTGAAACGATCGACCTGTGCCGCACGCACCGCCGGGACTACTTTCACAGCTATCAGTTCACGATCCCCGCCAAGCTGACGCTGGGCCCCCATGTGCTGAAGCTGATCGTCGAAGATCAGCTCAGCCGCCGGACGACCGTCTACTCGATGAACTTCATGGTCAAGTGAAGCGGGGGGCGGGCTTTTCTCCCGGCAGGATTTCGCGGCCGGGTGATGTTAACGAGTGAGAACATTCAACATTCAACATCGAAATGAAAGGGCCTTCGTTCGACGTTGGAAGTTCGATGTTCAGCGTTCGATGTTCATTTCTTTGCCTGTCGGTCGCGTCATCAGCGACACGACGATCAGCACGAGAAACCCGAGCGGGATCGTCACGATCCCCGGCTGGCTGAAGGGGACGGGGGCGCTGTCGGCCGAAAGGCCGTACACGTCTTTGAACGTGTCGCCGCTGAGGAGGATCCAAGTCAGCGACGAGAGCATGCCGACCGTGATCGCGGCCGTGATCCCCTGGCGGGTCGTCGCTTTCCAGAAGAGGAGCATCACGAGCGCCGGCAAATTGGCGGAGGCAGCTATGCTGAACGCCCAGCCGACGAGATAGCTGACGTTCATCTTCTCGAACACGATCCCGAGCACGATGGCGATGATGCCCACGACGACCGAAGCGAGCTTGGCGACGCGGATCTTCTCGTGATCGGTCATCTCGAATTTGAAGACGCTCCCCGCCAGGTCGTGCGCGACGGCGCCGCTGGCGGCAATGATGAGGCCGCTCACGGTGCCGAGCACCGTCGTGAAGGCGATCGCCGAGATCACGGCGAACAGCCACTCGCTGAAGCTGCGGGCCAATAGCGGCGCGGCCATGTTGCTGTTGGTGACGTCGAGCGCCCCCGAGGTCATCGCGCCCAAGCCAATGTAGAGCGTCAGCACATAGAAGAACCCGATGCTGGCGATCCCGACGATCGTGCTCTTGCGGGCGCTCGCCTGGTCTTTGACGGTGTAATAACGAATGAGAATGTGCGGCAGCGAGGCCGTCCCGCCGAACAGCGCCAGCATCAGCGACAGGAAATTGAGCTTGTCGGTCGGCTTGTCGCTGCGAATTCCTTTGAAGGCGGGGAGGTTGCCGGGGCGGAGGACATCCCGCCCTTGGGTGGGTTTCGGATAGTAGACGGTCGTGGTCGAACCATCGGTTTCCTTGATCGTGTCATTCGCCCAAAGAACAATCTCGCTCTGTTGAATCGTCTGGAGAAAATGGACCGGTCCCAAAGGCCCCGATTGCGACAGATTGAATGGCAACGGGTTGAAATGTCCCACCGACTTCAGTTGTTGCGGTTTGTCTTTCGGTTCCAGGCTGACGGCGATTGTCGACTTGCCGTCGACGGACTTTCTAACCGTCTGTGTACAAGCCAACGCCAGCGCATCCGAATCCGCGGCAGTCGAGTCAAGTTTCCGAAAAACGTCGATAATTCCGCTGGGTTGATGCTGCAGACGGACGTAGGGCTTCCCGACCCATGCGCCTTCCGGCTCGACGGCTTCGTAGCCCGACTCTTTGACGAAGGCATCAAACGCCTGTCCATTGAGTCCATCGGAAAAAGTAAGCTGCCGTCCGGGTGAATCGCTCTTCGTCGCGCCGGCTCCCCCGGGTGGAAGCCCTCGGTTGATAATCAGGATCGTCAGTACGGCGCTGAACAGCACCAGCAGCGTCCCCTTCAGGAATTGCACGTAGGTGGTGCTCACCATTCCGGCGGTGACGACAATCAAGATTACGACCGCTCCGACCATCGTCACGCCGACCGCGTGCGGAAAACCGAGCAACGGCTTGACCAGCACCCCTGCCCCGACCATCTGCGGAATGAGATAGAAGATGCTGACGACGAGCGTGCTGATCGCCGCCGAGAGTTTGATTCCCCGCGAGTTGAATTTGTTGTCGAGCGCATCGGCGAAGGTGTAGCGCCCCATCCGCTTGAGCGGCTCGGCGATCACGAACAGGGCCACGACCCAGCCGGCGAGATAGCCGATCGAGTACAGAAAGCCGTCGTACCCGTAGAAGGCGATCATCCCGCAGATGCCGAGAAACGACGCCGCCGACAGGTAGTCGCCGGCGAAGGCGATCCCGTTGACGAACCAGTGGATTCCCCCGCCCGCGGCGAAGTAACCGGCGGCCGATTTGGCCCGCGCCCCGAGATAGAAGCTGAGCCCCAGCGTGAAGACGACAAAGACGGCGAAAATTCCGATCGCGAGCGGAGAAGCGTCGTACGTCATCGCGTGGCCCCCGGCCGGCAGAGCCAGGCGTAGACGAGCGCCAGCGCAAACGCGGCGCCGATCAGGACGAAGCCGTACAGAATCGCCAGGTTCACCCCGGCGACGGGAGTCGTCTCCATCACCGCCGGATCGAGGACGTTCAGCAGCATGAACCCGACGTAGAGCACGAGGTAAATGGAAAACAGAATCAGCCCGTAGCGCGACCGCCGCGCGGCCAGCTCGGGCGTGTCTCCCTCATCTTTCGGCTTCGGCGCATCACCAAAATGGGCCATCACAGCTCCTGTATTACGTTGAGACGGCCCCCCCTCAATCCCCCCGCGAACGGGGGGAAGTGGCTCCCTCCCCGTTCGCGGGGAGGGTTAGGGTGGCCTGATAAAAGGACTTAAGCAGCCACCGAGTTTTGCGTTGCGCTGTTTTTGCGTGCGGTTCTCGCTTCTCGAAACATGAGGCGGCGTTTGGTG
>JAGVKR010000134.1 GCA_020050375.1 Planctomycetales bacterium | reverse complement strand
GTGCGCGGCGATCGCGCGGACGCCATATCCGGAAAGTATGGCCCCGACGTATCCGGCACTGTCGATCAGGCCAGAGCTGGTCGACGATCCGCGCTTGCCACCCAGGTCGAGCGCGATCACTCCTGCGAGAAATGAATACGGAGCGAGTAAAAAAAAGGCCACGCTGCACAACAGGCCGATCGCCAGCACGGGACGGCCGTGGACATCGATGTTCGCCAGCAGAACGAGGGCCAGTGTGAGCAGGGTGACCGAAGGGACGAGAATCCGCCCGTGCCGACCGTGGATCCGATCCGAGAGCAGCCCCCCCACAATGGCCGAAACCCCTCCGGCGAACGGAACGAACAGGCTGTAGGTCGCCGCGCTCGCGACATCCAATCCCGTCGCCTCTTTCAGGAACGTCGGCGTCCAGAAATTGAACGTCTCGCGGATCAGCGTCAGTCCGCAACTGATGCAGCACACGACCCAGAACAGCGGGCTCGCCAACAGCGGCGCGAGCAGCTCACGCAGGGGAACGGTTGCGGCCGAATTTCCACCGCTGCCGAAGACGTTCGCCGGGTGGGCCTCCGGTTCCGGTTCCCCTACATCGATCGGGCTCGACCGCAGCCAGCGATACACGCCTGCGGCCACCAGGGCCATCGTCGCCGCGGCGATATAAAAAATCGAGCGCCACTGCGCGAGCCAACTCCAGGGGGGACTGTCGGCGCGCGCGCCGATCGACAGCAATGTCCCCAGGTACAGTCGGATCAGTGCGTCGCCAAACAGATAGCTGAGGGAAACGAATCCCATGACCGTGGCGTGCCGCTCGATGGGGAACCACCGCGAAACTGTCTTCACCATCGCCACGAAGCCCATCGATTGGAAATACCGATTGGCGCCCCACAAGAGCCCGAACAGCATAAAGCCGCTCGTCAAACCCAACAGTAGCGTACAGAGAATCGAGACTCCCATCCCCAGCAGAAACATCGTCCGTCCGCCGATGTAGTCGGCCAACAGGCCGTTCGTCAGCTTTCCCACGGCATAGACGGTGACACCGGCGCTGACGACCATCCCCATGTCGTCTTTGGTGACCCCCTGAAGGGCGAACTCGGCTTCGATCAGGGGAGCGCAAACCGAGAAATTCGAGCGGCAAACGTAATAGCCAACGTAGCCGGAGAACAACGTCGCCGCTGTGATTCGCTGCCAGCGGACGAGCTTGGAACTGGGCATGGAGGGAGGGCGATTGCGGGCCGGTGATGGATCGTCGGCAGTGTGGGGATTCAAGACCCGGAACGCAACCCCACGTGCGTGAAGTTACTGCGACCGGTTCTATTGCGTTGAACTGCGCGACCGCCGCCAATTTGAACTTTACATTTGTTCACTTATTCGACCGATCGCCGGGATCGTGTCGGTCCGGCAAACGAGGAAAATTGTGCGGGCTCCAGCGACGATGCCGAGCTCCCGGACACGAAGTTCGGTGGATTCGCCGGCATTTTCGACCCGATAAGTGAAAGGAGCACAAGCCGTAGAACTGCCATCCTCCGACCAGTCGTCATGACCCGTCCCACCGGGAGCGTTGCATCATGCGCCGATTCCTGCTGCCCCTGCTGCTCCTCTGCCTGGCTTCGTCAGGCTGTCGTTGCTGCTCGAACTCGTGCTACTGGTACAACTGCAAGGATCCGTGCAAGGCCGACGACGACTGCTACTGCATGACCGACGGCGCTGAATCGCCGCGCTATCGCCCCCCCGGACCGTTCTGGACGCGCCCCGACAGTGGCTGTGAGCACAAGTGCCGCCGCTACCAGCTCTGGAAAGAAGGGGTCTGCGAAGAAGCGAAGGGGACCGTCTTCTGGAAGTATCCGGTGGATGAGTCGCAGTATTGCTGCGAGGAAGAATGATCGCGGCAGAGCTCGCGGCTTTGTAGCTCGTCGCGAACTCCCCATCGGGCGGCAGTCCTCCTTGCCCCCCTCCGGGCTGGTTCTCATAATGGCCTTCTGGCCTTTGGAAACCAGTCGCACCCGGAGTCGGAGCTGATGGATCCGCAATATCGCATCGAGGACACGCGCCAGATCATTTCGCCCGCCCTGGTCCTCTACAAGGAGCTGCTCGAAGCCAACCTCGAGCAGATGCTCTCCATCGCCGGTGATCGAAACCGTCTGCGTCCCCACTGCAAGACGCACAAGATGGCCCAGGTGACGAAGCTCGAGCTCGCCCGCGGCATCACGAAGCACAAATGTGCGACGTTCGCCGAGGCCGAGATGCTCGCGGGCGCCGGGGTCACCGACGTTTTCCTGTCGTACAACCTGGTCGGTCCGAACATCGGACGAGCCGTCGCATTTCGGAAGAAGTTCCCCAGGGTGACGCTGCGAGTCCAGGCCGATCATCCCGGCCCGGTCGCCGAACTGAGACGCGCCATGTCGGCCGCCGGTGAGACGGTTGACGTGCTCATCGACCTCGATGTCGGACAACATCGCACGGGGATCGCCCCCGGTCCGCAGGCGAAAGAGCTGTATCAGACGATCGCCGCCACCCCGGGGCTGACTGCGGGGGGCATCCACGTTTACGACGGCCACCAGCATCAGCAGTCGCGCCAGGAACGAGCCGCCGCCATCGACGCCGAATGGGAAAAAGTGATCGCCTTTCGCGACGACCTCGTTCGTAGCGGCCTTGCGGTGCCGCGGATCGTTTGCGGCGGAACCGGGTCGTTCCCGGTGTATGCAGCGAAGAACGATCCGACGATCGAGCTCAGTCCCGGCACGTGCGTGTTCAACGATGCCGGCTACAGCGAAACCTTTCCCGATCTGGTGTTCCAGCCGGCGGTCGCCGTCCTCACACGGGTCGTCAGCCGCCCCGGACCCGACCGGGTGACTCTCGACCTGGAGATC
>JAGVKR010000082.1 GCA_020050375.1 Planctomycetales bacterium | reverse complement strand
CACCGACGTGTTCGAGTACGCCCTGCTCCATTCGGGCCGGTTGATCCTGCATCCGAGCAGCGAGCCGCGGGCGATCGTGCTCGAAAATGTCACACGGATCAACGCCAAGCAGGATAAACTGACCCGCATGCTGGGGGCCTTGCAGGTCCAGGTCCGTTCGGCAGCGCCGGGCGAGTGAATCGTTTACTTTCGCGTCTCTTGTCTCGCGGCGTTCGCGAGTGAATCTCGAAATACATCATGGAGCAACATCGATGAATCGACCTTATGTCGCACTGTTGGCGCTCGTGGCTGGAGTCCTGGGAATGGGTGCCTTCGCCCTCTACGCCGAGGAAAAGCCCGTTCCCGAAGGCTGGATTAGCCTCTTCAATGGCAAAGATTTCACCGGCTGGAAGGCGAGCGAAGGAGCGGTCTGGACGATCGACAACGGTGAGATCGTCCTCCCGCCGCAGCGCTCGCATTTGTTCACCGACAAGGAGTTCAAGAACTTCGAGTTCAAGACCGATTGCCTGACGACCCCCGGCAGCAATTCGGGGCTCTATTTTCACACAAAACTGGTCGACACCGAAAAATTCCCCAGCTTCGGACACGAAGTGCAGGTCAATCAGACGCACGGCGACCCGGTTAAGTCGGGAAGCCTGTACAATGTCGTCAAGCTGTTCAGCACGCCGGTGAGCGACAATGAGTGGTACACGTATCACATCATCGTCAAAGGGAAGAATGTCACCGTCAGTATCAACGACAAGAAGTTGTACGAATTCGTCGAGCCGGATGGCGTGACCGGCAACCGTCGCCTGGGCAAAGGGAGCTTCGCCATCCAGGCCCACGACCCCAAGAGCGTCGCCCGCTACAAGAACATCATGGTCAAGCCGTTACCGGATTGATCGCTCCCCTGGCGAGCGGGGGGCGTGAGCCCCCTGAAGCCCTCGCAGGACGCAAGGCGTAGTTTTCGACAACGTCACGACCACGCAACGAAGCCCGGTTTCCCAGTGAAGCCGGGCTTTTTTGCTGCGCAGACGGCGCGTGTAATACCCTTGACAGATCTGTAATGTTGCGTTATCAATAACGCAACATTACTCATCGGAGATGCGCATGACTCGCGAGCCGTGGAAGATCACTCGGGAAATGTTCCTGTCACTTGAAGAAGTCGCTGCCCTCGAAGCGCGCCTCGCTCACGCCGAGTCGGACGACGAGGGGCCCGCGGCCGCCGTTGATCGGATCATCGTCGAGTCGCTTTTGTACTCCGGGCTGCGGAACTCCGAGTTCTGCCGACTCGCGCTGGCCGATGTTCGGCTCGGCGCACAACCGGCGTTCGAGATTCGCGGAACGCCACGTGAAGATCGCACGGTCTATATTCCGGCCCGACTCGTCGACCTGCTGCGACGTTACGTTTCCGAAACTCGGCCCACTTGTCTCGGCGACGGCGTCAATCCAAGAGATCGATCGCAGCCATTCATTTTGAACGAACGTGGCCGCCCCTACGAACGCACGGCTCTTTATCGGCGGGTTGTGCGGATTCTGACCGAAGCCGATCTCGGAAGGCGCGCCAGCGTTCAGTTGCTCAGGCACACGTATGGCTACCTCGCCTACCTGCGCACCGGCAGCAATCTGCTCTTCGTCCAGCGTCAGCTCGGCCACGCTCACCCGATGGTGACGAGCGTCTATGCCGAGTTCGTCGACGAGTCGTACTCCGCCTTGGCGGACGCGATCGCCGACGCGAAACCAACCGCAAGCCGCCCTCTTATGCGGTCACGTAAACCGCGCTCCCCGAGAGTCGAAAGGAGTTAACGGATGCCTGTCGACGCAGATGTTTTGGAAAAGGTGCGATTGATTGTCGCTGATGTTCTCGGCGCGGAGCCGGCGGAGGTCACCACCGACGCCTGGTTCGACGCAGACTTGGGGGGCGAATCGCTCGACCTGCTCGACTTGGGCTTTCGCTGCGAGCGCGCGTTCGGTGTGAAGATCCGCTTTCAGGATTTGACCGCCCACGATCTGACTGTCGGAACAGACGGAACGCTCATGACGGAATCTCTCGATCGCCTACAGCAGCGCTTTCCGTTGCTCGAAGTCTCACACTGGAAGGATCGAAAATTCGATCGACCGCTCCAGCTTTTAACCGTCGCGGACATTGCGGCAGTCGTAGGGAGTGAATTGCTGGCTGGCGCCGCAGTGCAGCCTTAAGCGATCATTGTTTCGGCAGCAGTTGTTCGACCGCCGTGATCAGCTCAGGTACGTCGGTGACAACGGTCTTCCACACCTCTTCCAGATCAACTGCATTGTAGTGGTGGATCAGCACGTCGCGCATGCCGGCGACCGCCTTCCAGGGCACTTCCGGATGGTCAACGCAAAACGACTGCGAAAGACTTTTCACGGCTTCACCAATTACCAGAAGTTGATGGACCACGGCCGATTGCGTTTTGAGATCGGCAAGAAATGCGGCTTTGTCGTAGCCACCGACGAATTCTTCGCCGAGTCTTGCCGCTCGAAGGATATCGACGAGCAGGGCATCGTCACGCGGCATACAATACCTCGGCCGTATTCAATATCGCATCTCGGCGAATTCGGTTATGACTGTGCTCAACTGCTCGACGCGTGACAAGATCGACCCGACGGCCAAATATCTGCGAGAGCTCATCCTGCATGCGCGCGTGGTCCAGCAGTCCCCATTCGACATCGCCTGAAAATGAAACCAGGACATCGACGTCACTGTCGGATCGAAACTCGCTGCCGAGAATTGATCCAAAAAGGGCCAACTCGGTGATGCTCCATTTCCGGCAGAAAGCCGGCAGTAGTTCGCGCACCACGGAGATCATTTCAACAGGCGGCATCGATTGGACTCCACAGTTGGCCTGACGGCAGCGATGCGGTTGTAGACGACGACATTTGCGCCGCACCGATTGTCCCCCGTCCTGTCGTCAGCCGTCAAGCCTTATCCGGTGCGCAACCGGGGTTGTCACAAGAGTGTCGGATTTGCGTCGGATCGGTCATTGGGCGGTTAATCCAGATTCGCACGCTCGTTTTGATCAACCCTGTAACCGCGCCGCCGTCAGCGTGTTTTCCAACAGCATCGTGATCGTCATCGGCCCCACGCCGCGCGGGACTGGCGTGATCGCCGAGGCGACCTGGCTCACGCCGGCGAAGTCGACGTCCCCGACCAGCTTTTCGCCCACGCGATTGATTCCGACGTCGATCACCACGGCCCCCGGCTTCACCATTTCGGCCTTCACAAACTCCGCCACGCCGATTGCCGCCACGAGGATGTCCGCCGTTTTGGTGATTGACACCAGGTCGCGCGTGCGACTGTGACAAACAGTTACCGTGGCGTCGGCGGCCATCCCTTTTTGCATAAACATCGACGCCAGCGGCTTCCCGACGATCTCGCTACGGCCGATGATAACGACGTGGCTGCCGGCGACCGGTACCTTTTCGTGGATCAGCAGTTGCTGCACGCCACTCGGAGTGCATGGAAGAAACCGCGGTCGTCCCTGGACGAGCCGGCCGACGTTTTCCGGATGAAAACAATCGACGTCTTTGAGCGGGGTCACCGCGTCCAGAATCACCTGCGGATTGATCTGTTTCGGGAGCGGAAGCTGCACGAGGATACCATGTACCGCCGGATCGCGATTGAACCGTTCGACCGTCGCAAGCAATTCGGTCTGCGACGTCTCGGCCGAGAGGCGGACGACCGTGCTGCCGATGCCAGCCTTCTCGCAGGCCAGGTGCTTGTTGCGGACATATACGGCGCTGGCCGGGTCGTCGCCGGTCAACACGGCCGTCAGATGGGGGATGATGCGGGTTTGCGCGCGGAACTCCGCCACACGCGCGGCAATTTCGCCCCGTAATTTGTCGGCGATCGCTTTGCCGTCAATGATCCGCGCTGTCATGCAACTTTCCTCTATGACTCGAAACCTGCCGTTTCGCGCACGTTAGCCCAGTGGCAGCCAGCGTGCAACGCACAACAGGGCCGCGCCGGAATACAGTCCCGCCACCAGGTCGTCGGCCATGATTCCCAGTCCGCCAGGGAGCCGCTCGACCGGTCGGCAGGGCCACGGTTTCGAAATATCGAACAGCCGAAACAGCAGGAACCCTGCCACCGCCGTCGCGGTCTGAAACGGCATAAACAGAAAGATCACGGGAAAGGCGGCGATTTCGTCGAAGACCACGGCGCCCGGGTCTTTGGCATGGAGCAATCGCGCCCCGCGTTCGCAGATCGGAACTCCGATCGCAAACACCAGCGCTGTCGCGATGTATTGCCACGTCGGCGGAAGGCATTGCACTCCCCAGGCGAGTGGCAACCCGACCAGGCTGCCGAACGTTCCGGGCGCACGCGGAATCCGCCCCACACCCAAGCCTGTGGCCAAAAACAGGATCAGGCGATCGAGAGCCGATTGCCTATGGTCAGCCGCGTCGTTCGTGATGTTTTCTCCTGAGGCTCGAAGTCCGAGCTTCTTCGCAGGATTGCCGGCCACGCGTGGCTACCCAGTCACGCCAGCGAACCTGCCAACTGTGGGGGGAGGTCCGTTCTTCGCGGATAATAGGGCCCCCATCGATCCAGTGCGAGCCGGTCGCCAGCCGACTGCGGTGCCCGGCGAAGCCGCGAGCGAGGCTTGTTCGGAGGGTTTCGAGCGCAGTACACTCGAAACAACGATCCAAACCACCCACAACCGCCTCGACAAGAAGCGACATCCATGCGCGTGACCCTGGAGTACGGCCGAACCGGTCTCGAAGTCGAATTGCCCGACGACCGTGTCGTCGGGCCACTGGCAATCAAGTCGGTCCCACCGTTGAAGGAGCCTGAAAAGGTTCTGCGGCAGTTGCTGGCAAAGCCGATCGGCACGCCCTCCCTGGCTGAATTGGCCCGCGGAAAAAAGTCGGCGTGCATTGTCATCTGCGACATCACGCGTCCGGTTCCCAACAAGCTCCTACTTCCGCCGATTCTCGAAACAATCGAACAGGCGGGCGTTCCCCGCGATCAGATTCTGATCCTGATCGCCACTGGCCTGCATCGGCCCAATGAAGGGGCCGAGCTGGTCGAGCTCGTTGGGCCGGAGATCGCCAAAAACTACCGCTGTGAAAACCACCACGGCAAAGTGCTCGCTGAGCACACCTACCTCGGGACGACTCCCAAGGGAGTTCCCGCCTGGATCGACACCCGCTACATCGAGGCCGATCTCAAGATCACGACCGGCCTGATCGAGCCGCAT
>JAGVKR010000120.1 GCA_020050375.1 Planctomycetales bacterium | reverse complement strand
TGCAGCAGCGCGACGAAGCCCGGCTCTCCGTCTCCCGTGATGACGAACCGGCAATCGGGCCGGTGGCGCGCGACGACCGCCGCCGCATCGAGGAAGAACTCGTGCCCCTTCATCGGGCGGAGCGTCCCCGGCACGCCGATCAAAAGGGCGTCCTGCGGCAGGTTCAGCGACACACGGCATTCCGCCGACGTGCGATCGAAATCGAAGAAATGCTCGTGGACGGCATTGGGAACGACGCTGACTCCCTGGCGCCAGGACGACCCCAAAATGTTTTCGCGGACCGCTTCGGAGATCGCGATGACATGATCGGCGAAGTTCCTGATCAGTCGCCGCACGAGGAATTTGCCCCCTGCGGAGGGGACTTTCATTTCGCCCCCCACATCGTCGAACAGCTCGCGGATGTGCCAGACGCAGGGAATGCCCGCGTGGCGCGCGGCGATCGCGGCCCCCACACTGACGAGCGTATTGATGTAGACCAGGTCGGGGCGCTCGCGCCGCAGCAATCGGCCGAACACCTGGCAGGTCGAGAATTCCCGCGCCATGCGCGGCGGCGAGCGAAAGACGTTCCCCCCGCGAAGCCAGCTTTTGTGCGGGATCACCTGTGTCGCGCAGCCCGCCTCTTCATACGCGGTCCGACTGGGGCCAGGCATCCCGAACACAGCATCCACCTGCCAGCCTTCGTGGCGGAAACCGCGGGTCACAAGCTGCCCGCTGATCGTCGACCCGTTGGTCTCGGCCGTATGTTGCACGAACAAAATCCGCAGGGGAGCGGGATCACGCTCGGGAGGCACGAGCCCGATCGGCAGCCGATCCGCGACTTCTCGACCAGCGACCTCTGTGGAGTACGGCATGGGCATCCTCGCAAATGTGTCTGGCGGGTGACACCGACACAAACGAGGCTATCGGACCTTGATGAAGATCGGATGAGGCCACCGTGAATAATCGGATTATCCCCGAGCGACGCGCCGACGGCGGAGGGGAGGAGGGGTGAGAAAAGGTGTCAGGAACGAATGGCACTTCCTGACACCTTTATTCATGCTTTATTCAACGGACTGACAGTCCGCACTACGGGGCGAATCACGGCAGAACCATGATGCAGGAGGGGCTGGGGATGCTGATTGGCGCGCCGGCGGAGGTGAGGGCGCCGGTTTGGGGGTCGATCTTGAACACGGCGACGTTGTTGCCGGGCATGTTGGCGCAGGCCAGCCATTCGCCGCCGGGGGCGATCGCCAGGTTCTGCGGGCCTTTTCCCAGGCTCGGCTCGATTTCGATCAGTGTCAGCCGGCCGTCGGCGGCGAGGCGATAGGCGGCGATGCTGTCGTGGCCGCGATTGGTGCCGTAGAGGAAGCGGCCATTGGGGGTGATCTTCACATCGGCCGTGTGACTCGTGCCGTCGAAGTCTTTGGGGACGGTCGAAATCGATTGCTGCTCGACGAGCATTCCCGATTCGGGGAGGTAATCGAACAGCGTCACCGTGTTGCCGATTTCGTTGATGACGTAGACGTGCTTGCCGTCCGGGTGGAACGTGAGATGCCGCGGCCCGGCACCCGGTGTCGTCCGCACGAACGGCTGCCGATTGGGGGTGAGAGCGGCTTTCGCCGCGTCGAGGCGATAGCAGAGGATCTGATCGAGGCCAAGGTCGGCAGCGAAAGCGAAGCGGTTGTCGGGGCTGATGACGAAGCAGTGGGCGTGCGGCTCCTTCTGCCGGGCCGGATTGACGCTCGAGCCGGCGTGCTGGATGAATGTCGCCGCCTCGCCGAGCGAGCCGTCATTTCCGACCGGCAGCGCTGCCACGTTGCCGCTTGAATAATTGGCGACGAGGACTGTCTTGCCGGTCGCGTCGACATCGAGATAACAGGCGGCGGTGCCACGGCCCGATTGGCGGTTGAGCAGCTTGAGCTGCCCGGTGCGGCCGATCAGCTCGTAGGCGGCGACCTGCTCGGGCTCGGTCCCCCCGAACTGTTTGGCGTGGATCGAATACAGGAACCGCTTGTTGCGCGAGAGAGCGAGAAAAAAGGGATGCTCGGCCCCCGCGTTCCGATGGACCGGCTTCAGGACGCCCGATTTGAGGTCCCATTGAAAGGCGTGAATCGCCCCTGTGTCGCCGGCCCCGAAGGCCGAAATGAAAACCAGCGGCTCGTCGGCCATCGTCGTTTGCGTTGCGGTCGTTGTCATAGCGCCCATCACACAAAGAATCGTGCAGAGAAACAGAACCGGCCGACCGTGGAATGTCATGAGTTGCTCCGAAGCTGAGGCAGGGTCGGGTGAAGAAAAGGTCACAAGGATTGCCGCGCTCGACCACAGCGGTCGATTCACGTCGGACGGAATTCCAAATCCGTCCGAGCCAACGGGAGGATTTGGAATCTATCTTACCGACACGCGCGTCGGGTCGCACGCCGTTACTTTCGTGGAAGCTTAGCCCAACGAATCTGATTCACCCACCAGATGAACTGGCGGGGGTCTGTTTTGAGCGTCGCCTTTTGTCTAGCCGACATTCTGATTCACCCATGAGACGAGCTCATGGGGGTCTTCGCAGTCCCACAACGCCGAGCGTTCAGAAATGCGTCTGAATCTGTGTCCGCAGCAGGAAGCCTGTGTCCCCGGCACGATAGTCGGTGCGATTCTGGTCGGCGGGGGAGTGATTGATCCAGGCGCCGTCCAAGGCGAACCGCAGGTTCGATTTTCCCGGCAGGATGAACCAGTTGAATCCCCCCGCATATTCGCCCCCCGTCCCATATTCGCCGCGGACATGCGACGTGCGGGCGTAAAACTCGAGCTCCCGTGGAATGGCGAACCAGCCTGCCTGGATCAACCCGCCGAAGGCAAATGTCGAGTTCAGGGGAAGGGGCCCGCTCCCGCTGAGACCGAACAGTTCCTGGAGAAAGACTTCGCCCGAAAGGCTGACGCCGCGCCGCTTCCATCCGAAGTCGAACGCGGCCAGTCCGATTTCATACTTCTGCAGCGTGACGCCGGGTGCGAATGCGCCGATGTCGGTGATCACGGTTCCGTCCGAGAGGCGGATCTCGGCATTTTCGGGCGAGTTCGAATCTCCCTGCTGTCCCTGCTCGGCGGCGTACGTCAGGCTCGTGCCGCAGCGGATCGCCGACTCGTCGTGCCACTCCAGGTCGGAATACGTCGCCCCGAAATCGCCCCAAGGTTCCCACCACAACGAGCCCGACCAGCAGAATCGATTGTCGAGCTGATCGGGCTGTGTGTTGAGCGTGTTGAATCCGTTCGAGAGCATCGCGTGGTAATAGAATCCGTCCAGCGGCTCGCCGGTGAACCAGACTCCCTGGCTCAAGCTGGGACGAAAGAACGTCGTCGCCAGCGAACGGTCGGGCCCGAGCGCGTCTATGGACGACACGAGCCACTCGCGCGTGCCCGGCACCTTGTTTTGCCCGACGTGAATCTGGAGCGACCGCGAGAACTGATAGCTCAGCCAATAGCCGCGAAAGCCGATCGGCTGCGTGGTGACCGTGTTGTAGTCGATGTTGAGGTAATAGCTGAGTTTCGGAAGCAGCGCGGTCCCCGAGAAGATCAGCCGGCCGCGCGGAATCTCGAAGTTGCTGCGATTGTTGACCTCCCTGACGACGCCGGCGGTGTCGGTCCAATCCCGCACGTCCCGGGCAAAGCCGGCGTAGCGGAACATGTTTTGGTTGTTGAACCGGAGCGAGAATGGCGTATCGTCGATGTCGTCGGGGACGATGACAAAGCCTTCGTCATAGCCGGCCGAAAATTGGCCCGGCTCGGTCATCCAGACAGGACTCTCGGCGGGGCCGTCGACAACCGGGGTCGAAAGGGGGCGCTGTCGCAGCTCGTC
>JAGVKR010000016.1 GCA_020050375.1 Planctomycetales bacterium | reverse complement strand
GTGCTCTTCCGATCTCCACCGCGGCCGTCTGGCGGCTGGACTGCGCGTCGCCAAACCGGGAGTCGAAGGGAATTGGCTGGAGCTCGACGTCGACAAGAGTGACGACGCGGTCGAAGAGTTGCTGCGCGATTACGTGGCGCTCAAGCACGATGCGAAGGGGAATGCCGTATTTGTGGAAAAGAACGCGCGGACCGGCACAATCCGGCTCATTTTCGATACCGATATGGGAAACGACATCGACGACGCGCTGGCGCTCGGAGTGATCCATGCCCTGCAAAGCCGCAACGAATGCCGGTTGCTGGGGGTCACCGTCAGCAAAGACAACGCGTTCGCCGCTCCCTTCGTCGACCTCGTCAACACGTTTTACGGGCGGGGGGAGATCCCGATTGGGGTCGTCCACAACGGCAAGACGCCGGAAGACAGTCCGTACATCCGCGTGCCGGCCGAGGCGCGCGACGGCGACCAATGGCGTTACCCGCGTAAGTTGCTCGCCGGAAGTGACGCCCCAGAGGCGGTTGAGCTGCTGCGGCAACTGCTCAGCCGTCAGCCGGATGGCTCGGTGACGCTGGTTGTCGTCGGTTTTTCGACGAACATAGCGCGGCTCCTGGAGTCACCCGCCGACAGATATTCTCCGTTGAAAGGTCGCGAGCTGGTGGCCAAGAAGGTGCGGCTGCTGTCGATGATGGCCGGAATGTTCGCCCCGCAGGATCGTCAAAAGGAGTACAACGTTTTCATCGACCTCGAAGCGGCTCAAAAGGTGTTCGCCGACTGGCCCACGCCGATCGTTGCCAGCGGGTTCGAAATCGGGCGGGCGATCAAGTTTCCGTCGACCAGCATCGAGCGCGACTTCGCCTACACGCGGCACCATCCGCTGCGCGAGGCGTACGGGCTCTATCAAAAAATGCCCTACGACCGTGAAACATGGGATCTGACGTCGGTGTTGTACGCCGTCCGGCCCGAGCACGGCTATTTCGGCTTGTCGCCGGCCGGAACGATTTCGGTCGACAAGCAGCAGGTGACGCAGTTCGCTCCCGCGGAAGCCGGCCAGCACCGATACCTGACCGTCACCCCCGAACAGATCGAACGAGTCCGCGAGGCGCTCGTGCAACTGGCAAGTCAGCCGACCGATCGCAAGCAGTAGCGGAACAATATTAACGGACGCACGCGGAAAACCCCGGCAGCCCATCGGCTGCCGGCGTTTTTCACATTGAGCTTGGGATTCTTGAGGAATCCGCGAAATCGCGACGCGGTTTTTGACTGTTGGGGAGAGCTTTCCGCCAATACGCATTGCGAAAAATGCACGCGACGGGGCAAACAGCGGCAAATAGTGAATATGGCATTTCAAAATGGCGATATTAAGTGACATAGAAAACATAAGAGGACTTTACTGAGTGGCCGTTGAGCGGCTGCGTGGGACTTGTGGACTGAAGAACCGGAATTCAACTTCTCCCGGATATGGAGGGAATCGCCGTGGATATTGCGAGCAACATGCAAAATGATTCAATCGCCGATGAAACCGCACCCCTGCTGGAGCGGAACACCTTAGTATGGGGTTCGTTTCTGGTGGGTGTGGTCATTGGGTTTGTGGCCGTCTACATCGTCGTTGCACAACCTCTGTTCGCCCAACTGAGAGACCTGCAAACGCAATCGGTAGCGCTGCAAGCCGACCTCCAGAGCCTGGTCGGCGTCCGCAATCAGGCCTGGGAAGCGGACAACCTGCTGTCCGACCTGACAGCGCTTAAAACACAACTGGCCGACGCCCGCGCGACGATCCGCGAGATCCGCCAGTTGCGTCAGGACCTGCTCGAAGAATCGCGCCACACTTCGGCGGCCAACACCGCCCTTTCGGAGATGACCCGCTTGCAGGACGCAGTCCTCGAACAGCGGGAACTGACGAGCGCCGCGGCACGCGCCGTCGAAGACCTGGCCAGAATTCAAACGCGCCTGGTTGACGAGCACGCCGATGCGCCACGTGCCGAAGAGACGCTCCACGATCTCGAGCGCGTCCGTCACGACCTGGCCGAGTTGACGCAGCTCAAGCAACAACTGGCCGCCAGCGCACAGGATCTGCCCGTCGCTCGCTCGGCCGCCGGCGACCTGTTCTCGTTGAAAGACCAACTGATCGAACGTGGCAACAATATCGAAACAGCCCGCACCCAGGCGAATCGCTTGTTCGTGCTGCAGGATGAATTGACGGCCCACGCCGACGAGACTCGGACGGCCTTCGACAGCCTGGACAAGCTATTGGAGATCAAGGACAAGCTGATCGATCAAACACCTCAGGTCGCCGACGCCGTCCAGAACCTGGAAATCCTCTCCGACTTCCGGGAAGAGCTCGACGTGCAGATCAGGTCGTTCGCCCGCCTGCGGGAAGGATTGATGGAAGTCGTGCTGTTGGAAACGACGATCGGCCGCGTTGCCAAAGCGCTCGAGCCTTTGGCGCAGATTGCCAACGTTCGGCGACTGGGAGACGAAGAGCTGCGTGCCGCAGCCAAGGCGATTCTCGACAATCGCACGACCCGCTTGAGCAGCAAGCCGACTCCTCCGCGGGAACTCCCCCGGACAGCCGAGAACGACTCGCTCCGATTGCCCGAAGACGAGCCGTTCCTGAAGGATGACCTGCCGAATCTTGGCGCCTACGAGCCGCTCGGCATACCCGAGCCGCTGCCTCTCCCTTTGACCGATAAGCCCGCGGCTGCCAATTGAGGCACGAAATGCCAGCCGTTCGGCGACTTCCCTAAGGGGGACGCCGGGCGGCGAACGAAATCCCTCCCGGATGTCAGTCCGCCATCCGCACCCGGGGCGCCCCCTTCCGCGCCCCGGGTGATTTCGTTTAACCCACATTGCGCACCATTTTCGGGAGGAAAGCGACTCCTGAGTGTTTAAGTGATTGTATGAACGGTCACTCGAACACAAGCAGGAGGCGCGAATG
>JAGVKR010000582.1 GCA_020050375.1 Planctomycetales bacterium | reverse complement strand
TGCCGGACCGCCGTTGCCGTGACACCTGCCGTCGCACAAATCTCCTGAACCGTGTGCGGGCCGATCCGATGCAGATCGTTCAGGAACTGGCTGTCCGTTTGTTCCAGAGCGGCTTTCATAGAATCCCAATCTCCGGGACCAAAACCCCGGACTTTTCGGCAGAATGTGGCATCAGCGGGCCACCACTAACGTCCACCGTTGCCGGGATTATACGGAGTTAGGCTATTTTCGACAACGAAAATTGCGAAAATTCCAAAATCTGAGAAGTTGACGGGTGGAGCAGGACTCGTTCCGGCGATGCGGAGCCCGGTCGGTTTGGGCATAAGGTTTGCCATTTCAGAGGGTTCGGATTAGTGTAGTTCCTCTGGTAGACGTTTTCCTGGACGAGATCAATGGAGATAACCCAATGAGCTGGTTCCCGAAAAAAACCGTTGTCGTCCCCGTCGATTTCGCGGAGTCCTCCGCAGATGCGATCTCTACGGCCCTCGAGCTCGTTTCGAATCCGGCGGGCGTGCATGTCATGCATGTGCTGCTTCCACTCGATTACATGTCACCGGGAATGGTGTTCGACACCGGCAGTGAAAAGTCGCGTATGGAGGCCACGACGAAATACTGTGCCGAGTTCCTTAAGAAACACGGCTTCACTGGTGTCCAAAGCACGATTTGCCTGGGGGATCCTGGTCACGAGGTCACCGAATATGCGACGAAAGTCAAAGCCGATTTGATCGTGATTCCGTCTCACGGCTACCACGGCGTCAAGCGGCTGGTGCTCGGCTCGGTTGCCGAGAAGGTCATCCGTCATGCCGACTGCCCGGTCCTGGTTCTCCGCCGGCGCGATGCCCAATAGTGAAAATGCAGTCGCTGAAATGAGCACGACACCGTCCAATCCGATCCCCCGGTCTCTGAAAGGAGACCAGACGGCGTTGGCCATCGAATGGAGCGACGGGCGCGCCGATCGCATCGCCTGGCGGACATTGCGTGATCGCTGCCCGTGCGCGACATGCCGGGTCAAGCGGGCCGAGCCTCCATCGGCATTCACGATCCTGAAACCAGAAGAGACGGTCCCCCTGCGCGCGACCGGTATGAGCCCCATCGGCAACTACGCCTATCAGATCGACTTCAGCGACGGCCACAAAACGGGCATCTATTCCCTGGAATTATTGCGGACTTTAGGCGACCCGAGCTGAATCGAATGGATTGCGGGCCGTCCCATTTCCGAGGCTGGACCGTGCGAATTCATAGTACAATGGAATTGAGTCGATACCGGAAGTCCCGCCCGAGCAGTCCTCTGATCGCAGCGGCCCTTGCACACAACGATTGACGCACACTATGTCCGAGCGCAAGCCTCCCGCCACCGCCGGGGAAGTTCGCCAAGCCGCGCGTACGGGAGCGTGGACAGAGCAGACTTCGGGTCTCGTCCCCGGCTTCGCGCAGGCGAACCTGGTCATTCTGCCGCAGGAATTCGCCGCCGATTTCCTGTTGTTCTGTCAACGAAACCCGAAGCCGTGCCCATTGCTCGACGTCACCGCTGCCGGCGATCCGACGCCGCGCCGGGCGGCGCCGACTGCTGATTTGCGGACCGACCTTCCCAAGTATCGCGTCTGGCAGGAGGGCCGTCTCGTCGATGAACCCACCGACATTCGCCAGCTCTGGCGCGACGATTTCGTGAGCTTCATCATCGGCTGCTCGTTCACGTTCGAGGCCGCGCTGTTGCGAGCCGGAGTGCCGGTGCGGCACATCGAACTGGGCCGGAACGTCCCCATGTTTCAGACGAACATCCCCTGTGCGCCGGCTGGGATCTTTCACGGGCCGCTCGTCGTTTCGATGCGTCCGCTCAAGCCAGCCGACGCGATCCGGGCCGTGCAGATCACGTCGCGGTATCCGGCCGTTCACGGCGCGCCGGTGCACCTGGGCTTTCCGGAGCAGCTCGGCATCGCCGATTTGTCGCGTCCCGATTTCGGCGATCCGGTTCCGGTGAGGCCCGACGAGCTGCCGGTCTTCTGGGCATGCGGGGTCACACCGCAAGCCGCCGTGATGGCGGCCCGGCCGCCCCTGGTGATCACTCACAGCCCGGGCTGCATGTTTGTCACAGACTTGCGCGACGAAGAGCTCGCTGTCGGTTGAGCGCGCCGTGGTGTCGTTGATGACGCGAAGAGTCAAGCACGGCGAAAGTTCGGTTGTTGGTGCGAATTGAACGAGTGAATTCTCATCGTGCTTGCCTCTTCGCGTCGCAATCTCGAAAAATTCGCGTGCATGGTTGTCGCTTGGCATTTCGCCGATACAATCGGACCGATCGACAAAGTCTAACGCGTGAAAGGGAGTTACGTTTCGCACTCATTTCGTCAGGGAGAGGAGCACCCATGCGGGACTCAGACCACCCGTCCAACCACGGCCAGTCAAGGAGCGGTTCGGGCTTCAACCGCCGCGACTTTCTAAAAGGTTCAAGCGTCGGGGTCGCTGCCACGGCAATCGCCGCTGCGGCTCATGACGCGGCGGCACAGGAAAAAGGGGCCGCGAAAGGGGTTGTCGCGGCCAAGCCGACGACACTCAAGCTCGAAATCAACGGCAAGTCGCAGACTGTCACCGTCGAGCCGCGAGTCACGCTGCTCGACGTGCTCCGCAACGACCTCAATCTGACCGGCGCCAAAGAAGTCTGCACGACGACGAACTGCGGCGCGTGCACCGTCATCATCGACGGCAAGGCGGCTCTCGCCTGTGCCAAGCTCGCGATCGAATGCGTTGGCAAGAAGATCACGACGGTCGAGGGGCTGGGCACCGGCAAAGAAGTGGACGACGTGGTCAAGTGCTTCGTGAAGCACGACGCCACCCAATGCGGTTACTGCACGCCTGGCTTCGTTGTCGCCACGCGGGCCTTCATTGACGCGCACCCGGGCGCCAAGCTCGACGAGATTCGCAAGGGCTTGGGCGGGAACATCTGTCGCTGCGGCACTTACGACGGCGTGGCCCACGCCGCCCTCGAGTGCGCCGCTGCCAAGAAGGGAGGCAAGTGATCATGGCCGAACGGAAATATGCCTGGGGTAAACGAGCGGATAACGTCCTGATCGGGAAGAGCATTCCCCGCATCGACGGTGTGGCGAAGGCGAGCGGGGAGGCGAAATATACAGCCGACATCAACACCAAGGGGACCCTGTTCGCACGGCTGGTCACGTGCAAGCTCCCGCACGCAAAGCTGACGGCGATCGACGTTGAAGTGGCGAAAAAAATACCCGGCGTGCGAGCCGTGCATTTGTTCAAGAACGTGGGGGACGAAATTCGCTGGGAGGGCGAATTGATCGCCGCCGTCGCCGCTGATCGGCCTGAACTGGCCGAAGACGGCGTCAAGGCGATCGAGGCCACCGCGAAATACGAGGAACTCGAACACTTCGTCGACGAGAAGGATGTCCTTCGCGCCGCCGTCGCCAATCGGACGAAAGGGCTCGGCAAGGGGGCAAACGGCGATGTCGATGAAGCTCTCAAAACGGCCAAAGTGATTCACAAGGGCTTCTACGGCATCCACACGATCAGCCATATGTGCCTTGAGCCGCACGGGACCCACTGCGAATGGAAGGGCGACGATCTCGAGGCGCATGTTTCGACGCAGAACGTCTCCGGCTGTGCGGGCCAGTTTGCCGAGCCTTTGGGGATCGACGCCGCGAATGTCACAGTCGTTTCTGACTATGAAGGCGGAGGCTTCGGCTCGAAGTTCACCGTCGATGAGTGGGGACTGGCGACGGCCAAGCTCGCGAAAGAAACCGGCCGGCCGGTGCGGTTGATGCTCGATCGCGCCACGGACTTGAAAGTGGCCGGAGTGCGTCCCTCGGGCTTTATTGAGGTCACGGTCGCGGCTGACACCGATGGCAAAGTTGTTGCCTGGGACAGCATCCATTGGGGAACGGATGGAATCGGCGGCGGCGGGGTTGCCGTCGGCCAAATCCCGTACCCGTTCAACTTTCCCAACTGGTCGCGGGCGCAGATCGGCATCTCCTGCAACACCGGCCCGCAGCGGGCATGGCGTGCACCGCCACATCCGCAACTTTGCGCCATGACGCAGACGGCCCTCGACGATCTGGCCGCCAAGCTCGGAATGGACAGCTACGATTTCTTCATGAAGAATCTCGAGTTTGTCCAGTTCGGCAAAGCGCCGGTTTACGCCGAAGAAATGAAGATAGCCGCCAAGGAAATCGACTGGAAGGCCAAGTGGCATCCCCACGGGAAAGGGGAGAAAGGGCCCATGAAGCGCGGGCTCGGGATGGCGCTCCACACCTGGGGCGGAGGGGCCGGCAAGTGCAACTGCACCGTCAAGGTCCATCCGGATGGATCGGTGGAAACCTTTCTGGGAAGTCAGGACATCGGGACGGGGACGCGGACCGTCATCGCCATCACGCTGGCCGAAACGTTCTGTCTGCCTCTCTCTGGGATCAAGGTCCACCTCGGTTCGAGCAAGTACCCGCAGTGCCAGGGATCGGGGGGCAGCATCACGGTGGGCGGTGTTTCCGGCGCCCATCGTCGTGCCGCCCAGACCGCCCTTTGGAAGATCTTCGACCTCGTCGCCGCCAAGCACAAGGTCGAGGCGGACGGGCTGACCGCCCGCGACGGATCGATTCTGAACGGCAAAGAGAAAGTCTGCACATGGAAGCAAGCCTGTGCTCTCGTCGGTTCGATGCCGTTGGAAGTCCAGGGGACGACCGAGAAAGATGGCTTGACGACCGAGCGTGTGGGCGGCGTCCAGATGGTCGACGTCTCCGTCGATACCGAAATCGGCCGTGTGACGATCAATAAGTTCGTCTGCGTTCAGGATTGCGGGCTGATCA
>JAGVKR010000035.1 GCA_020050375.1 Planctomycetales bacterium | reverse complement strand
GTCCAAGATCCTGCCGCAGATCGACCAGGGGCCGCTCTACAATACGCTCAATTTCAATCTTTCGGTGGCCGACTCGACGCAACTCGTGCAGCGAACGACGAAGTTGCCCGCCTTTCGCTGTCCGACCGACATCGGACTCGATCAATGGACGATCAACGATGACGCCAACACGCCACTCTCGCCGCTGGCGACATCCAACTACGTCGGTGTGTTCGGCACCTCCAACATGGATGATTGTGTGACCGGGTCAGCAGGGAGCTGGCCGCTCCCCACGGCTTATCCGCAATGCGGTGGCGAGGGGACTTTTTACCACAACAGCCGGGTTCGTCTCTCCGATATGGCCGACGGGACGAGCAACACATTCATCGTCGGAGAGCACAAATCCATGCCGAGTTTCAGTCCGCCGTGGTACTCGACGTGGGCCGGCGTCATTCCCAACGGCACCGAGGCGATCCAGCGCATCCTGGGAACGACCGATCACACGCCCAATCATCCTTCCAATCACATCGACGATTTCAGCAGCCACCATGCCGGCTGCACACTGTTCGTCTTCGGCGACGGGAGTGTCAAGTTCATCAGCACGACGATCGATCTGGGCCATTACCAGAGCATGGCGACGCGGTCCAAGGGGGATATGACCGGGGATTTCTAGGCGAACGGGCGAAAGGAATTCTCTTCCAGGTCTTTGTGCAAATCGAAAGCTTCAGGGGGCTTATGCCCCCCGCTCGCCCGCGAGGGAGTGTTCGTCTTGCCGCGATGGGGGTGATTTGATACACCGCTCGCCGTGGGGGGTGATCGCTCAGCGGACGTCGCACGGATTGCGCGGTCCGCTCGGAAGGTCCCCGCGATGATGAAATTCGCCCCGCGCTTCGCAATCGTTGCTTTGCTGTTCTGTGGCTGCACGGCGTCACGGCCGATCTTCAGCACCACGACGGTTGTGAAGGATGACTCGCTGCCGGTGACGCCGCGAGCGCTCGAACAGCTCCCGACCGGGCGCTATTATCGGTTTCAGATGATGACGACCGATCCGAGCAACCTGACGAGCTATGTCGGGAAGATCGTCCGTGTCGACGGAGACAGCGTTGAATTGACCGACGTCGATCGCGAAGGGCGGACGCATCGCAAGGTTGTCCCCCTGTTGGCTGATTTGCCGATTCCGGCGTTCCGCCGGATGTTCACGAACACCGGCGTCGGCGTCGAAATCCTCGAAGGTAACAAGACGCTCAGCCGATCGGAAATCACGGCGATGGAGTTGCTCACGCCGGCGCAAGTCGATCATCGCCTCGCGATCAAACAGCGCGTGCCGAAGTCCGATGAATCTGCGGAACCTGCTGCAGAAACGGAACACGTCGCAACGCAGCAGGACCAGGGCTGGCACGCCGCCGGCTGACGTCCTGTGCGAAAAACGGGGAAAATGACGAAATTCAAATGTCGAAGGAAAGTCAAAAGTCATAAACCTGAGTCGGCCCATTTGAGGTTTTTGCCTTTGTTCTTTCTTTAGACATTGGACTTTCGGATTTCGTCGACTCGCGAAGGGATGTCCGTTGTTGTGAAGCGGACGCATCCATTATTTTCGCGAGATGGACAATTGCCCGCTCCGATGGCCATCACCGTCGAGCAGCTTTCGGGTGAGCCATAGATAAATCCCGGGCGTTCGCCGATCCAGCTTTCATCCGCATCACGAGCCTGCCTCATGGATCTTCAAATCAACCACCACATCGCCGTCGTCACCGGTGGTGCGAGCGGCATCGGCCGCGCCATTGCCGAGGCGTTCGCTGCCGAAGGGGCGCGGGTTGCGATTTGGGACGTGACCAAAACCGGGGCCGATGCGGCGGCCGAAATCGCTCGGCTGAATTCCGTTTCAGCGATCGGGCTGGTGGTTGATGTCACCGATGAAGCCAGCGTCACTGCGGCGGTTCGCGAAACCAATCGCCAATTGGGGCCAATCGATCATCTCGTCCACGCGGCGGCCATCGGCTCGGGAAAATTCGGCTTTCCGTTCACCAATCTGAAGCCCGCCGACTGGGGCAAGACGCTCGAAGTGAACATCATGGGGATGGTTCATGTGGCCCATGCCGTCGCACCGGAAATGATCGAGCGCCGGACCGGCACGATGATCTTCATTGCCTCCGTCGCCGGGCAGATCGGGTCGCAGACCGATCCCCCCTACAGCGCGTCGAAAGCGGCCAACATCAATTTCGCCCAATGCCTGGCAAAGGACCTCGCGCCGCACGGGGTTCGCGTGAACAGCGTTTGCCCGGGAATGGTGCAGACACCGCTCAATCGTGGCGTGTGGCAGGCCTGGAACGATCAGCAGCCGGAAGGGAAAAAGCGTTCGTACGAAGAGTGGGCCGGCGAGAAAATCCGCAACGTTGTGCCGCTTGGGCGCTGGCAGACGCCAGCCGACATCGCCGACATGGTCCTTTTTCTTTCCTCAGCCCGGGCCGCGCAGGTGACGGGGCAGACGATCAACGTCGACGGGGGTTTCGTGATGCACTGGTAATGTCCGGATTTCTTGCGGACTTCATCGCTCGCGCTGCCGATGAATATGTGTGCCAGCCCGTTGGAACAGGTCGCCCTGACCGGCCGGAACCGTCCGGGCCAGCCAGCGGTTAGCAGACGCGTCCTCAGAGTCGATCGAGTACCACGCCCCCACATTCCGTCGGAGGAGCCAAACCTTACCTCGTTGGCCCTGGGATCAGCTTACGGACCGTGCTCACACGGCCGGATCCTACGCCATTTTCGAAACGACGCCCACCGTCGCAATTCGGCAAGGTATTCGACCCAGCAACTGCGGCGGCCCCGATTCGGGGCCGACCGCAGTTGTCATTCTTTGGCGAGAAGGATTCGGGATTCAGCATTCGGGAGAAGGAAAGAATGAGAGAAGGAGAGTACGGGAGACGGAGAGATTGATGCGATGCCCCTGCTTTGTCTCCTCGTCTCCTTGTCTCTCCTTCTCTCTTTCTGCGTTCGTTACGCTGCCCTCTTGGTGCTCGGCGCACCGCACTACCCCACATCCCGCCCCCACTCCGCCACCTTGTTCTGCCGGTAGGCGATGTTTCCCAGTTGCGCGGCGGAGGCTGCCGAGACGCCGGCCTCGGCGGGTGCGTTGGGCCTCGCCCGCGAGCGGATGCATTCCACCCAGTTGACCAGGTGCAGCATTTCTCCGTCGGGCTTGTCGAAATAGTCGGCGCCTCGCGGGCCGGTCCCGAGGATGTATTCCTGCTTCTCGATTTTCTTGTTCCGTTCGGGATGGATCTCGTAGCGGCCGCGGTCGAGATAGAGCGTGGCATTCTCTCCCATGAACTCGAGCATCGCTCCGTTCCGCGCGTTGACGAACGTCCCCTCGAAGTAGACCTGCACGTCGCCGGGATACTTGAGCAGACACTGAATCGTATCGGGTGTTTCCCAGAGGCCGGCGCTGTTGAAATTGTCGCCGATCGTCGTCGCCACGAGCGGATGGTCGACCTTCAGGAACCAGTGGGCGACGTCGATGAAGTGC
>JAGVKR010000469.1 GCA_020050375.1 Planctomycetales bacterium | reverse complement strand
CGGCCACGGGGCCACGCTCGCGAACTTTGCCGGCCGACCGCCGAATCGGATCAATTCAACGGGTTGCGATTGACCCGGTCGATGGATCTGCCCGCTTTGACCCCGGCCCTCACCAGTTGTCGTTGGCAAAGTGTGTCGGGCGTTTGGATGTTACTCAAGCCGGCAACGCGGTTTGCCTTTCGACGAGTCGTCCCATAAAATAGCCAGAGTCGAAGTCTGGTCGCCCGCGCTCCCGCCAAGCAACCCTTCCCTTGCCAGACGACGCTTGCGTTGAAAACCCGCTCCCGGAGGTTGAGGCCTCCCCGCGATCTCCCGGATGACCGTGAATGCCGGCTGCTGACTCCAGGCCCGACACCTCTGTCGATGCATACCGGCTGAATGGCCGATTGTCGGCGTTTGATTACCAGCCGCGGACGCGCGTCGTTTTCGGTCCCGGAAAAATCCTGACGCTGGGAGCCCTCGCCGCCGAATTGGGAGGACGACGGGTGCTGCTTGTCACCGATCGCGGCCTCGAATCCGCCGGGCACCCCCAGCGCGGCATTGGGGCGCTCGAGTCCGCAGGCCTGGAAGTTACGGTTTTTGACGACGTCCACGAAAACCCCACCACCGACGACGTCGACAGCGGCCTGGCGGTCGCGCGCGAAGCCCGTATCGATCTGATCGTGGGACTGGGGGGTGGGAGCAGCATGGATTGCGCGAAAGGGATCAACTTCCTGCTGACCAACGGCGGCCGAATGCGTGACTACTGGGGAGCCGGCAAAGCCACACAGCCGATGCTCCCCCTGATCGCCGTTCCGACAACGGCCGGAACCGGCAGCGAAGCCCAATCGTATGCCTTGATCGCCGATGCGCAATCACACATGAAGATGGCCTGTGGCGATCCGAAAGCCGCCTGCCGGATTGCCGTGCTCGATCCGGACCTCACGCTCAGTATGCCGGCCTCCGTCACGGCCGCCACGGGGATTGACGCCCTGTGCCATGCCGCCGAATCGTACGTCGCTACGTGCAGCAATCCGGTGTCGCAACTGTTCAGCCGCCAGGCGTGGGATCTGCTGGTGCATGGTTTGCCGGCAGTCGTCAACACGCCGCTCGATTCCGAAGCCCGCGCCAAGATGTTGCTCGGAGCGCATCTGGCCGGGGCTGCCATCGAGAATTCGATGCTCGGAGCGACGCACGCCCTGGCGAATCCGCTGTCGGCCCACTTTGGCGTGACGCACGGTGTGGCGATCGGGGTGATGCTCCCGCACGTTCTCCGTTACAATCAGGCTGCGGTTGGCAAACGGTATGCGGAACTGGCCGCCGAAGCGGGGCTCTGTTCGAAGAGCGAGCCGCAAGCCGGAGAATTGCTGGCACAACACGTCACGACGCTGGTGGAACGAGCCGGGTTGCCCACCCGACTTTCCGATTGTGCAGTGGATCGTGCCATGTTTCCGCAGATGGCCGCCGAGGCGGCGCAACAATGGACGGGACGGTTCAATCCGCGACCGGTGGATGAGCCTTCATTGCGGCAACTTTACGAAGGAGCCTGGTGATGCGACGGTTTTGCGAACATGCGTTCCTTCGCCGGTCGTCGCTCGCCACCGCGTGCGTCTTCGCGATAATCCCTATCGCGCTGAAGGCTGCTGCTCCGACAAAGCATTTGCCACCTGGTCCCGAAAGCTGGCCTTCGTTTCGCAACGGTCTCCTGCAGACAGGAGTCGCTACGACGAAACTGCCCGAGAAACTCGAGCTGCTGTGGACCCACCAGGCAGGCGACAAGGACGCGATGATCAAGTCCACCGCCGCCGTTGTCGGCGATCACGTGTATGTCGGGTCGCTGAACGGAGAGTTGTTATGCCTCGAACTTCACACGGGAAAACGTTTGTGGAACTACCGGTCCGGAAACGCGGTCGGCGCGAATACATTCATTCCCGGATTCAAGACCGCCCCTGCCGTGAGCAAAGATTCGGTCTACATCGGTGACGAAGAAGGGGGCCTGCACGCGGTCGATCGCGCGACCGGAAAAGGACGCTGGAAATTCGAAGCCGGGGCGGAGATCGCCAACGGCGTGAATCTCTTCGAAGATCTCGTCCTGTTCGGATCGCACGACAACAATCTCTATTGCCTGAAAACCGACGGCACGAAAGCCTGGGCCTACGCGACTGAAGGGCAGGTCTATTGCTCTCCGGCAGTCGTCGGAAATTCGACGTTCGTTGCCGGTTGCGACGGTCATCTGCGGGTGATCGACGTGCGGACCGGCGATCAGCAGGCCGACCTGCCGCTCGACATTCAATTGACCGGCTCTCCGGCCGTCGTCGGCAACATGCTCTACGTGGGAACGCACGGGGGGGAAGTCCTGGCAATCGACTGGAAGAAGCCCGAGAAAATTTGGACCTACAAGTCAGACCTCCCCTTCCATTCGTCGGCGGCTGTCATCGAAAAATACGTCGTCGTCGGTGGAGAGGACCGGCGCCTGCATTGCCTCGATCGCGAAACCGGCAAGAAGGTGTGGACGTTCACCACGAAGGCGAAGATCGAAAGCTCGCCGGTGATCGTCGGCGACCGGGTGTTCTTCGGCTCGAACGACGGCAATCTTTATGGAGTCATGCTGGAGGACGCCAAGGAAGTGTTTCGATTCAAGGATGGCCGCGACTTCACCGCGTCGCCGGCGATCGGAGAAGGCCACCTCGTCATCGGGTCGGAGTCCCGCACGGGGAATGTGTATTGTTTTGGAGCCAAGCGGTGAGAAGACTCGAAGATCGAGAATAGAAAATCGAGGATAGAAGCAGGGACCGAGCAACTCTATCTTCGATCCTCGATCCTCGATCCTCTATCCTCGATCCTCTATCCTCGATCCTCTATCCTCGTTTCAACCCCCACCATGTCCACCACCGACTTGCTCGATATCAGCGGTTCCGATGCGACGGAAGTCGGCAGCTACTTCATTGCCAATTATCCGCCGTTTTCGCAATGGCGTCAGGAAGCGGTGCCTGAGATTCTGGTGGCGCTCGATTCGCCCCCGCGAAACTCAACGGCGCCGCTCGGTCTGTATCTGCACATTCCCTTCTGCCGCAAGCGGTGCCGTTTCTGCTATTTTCGCGTCTACACCGATCAGAACGCGAAAGCGATCGAGCGCTACGCCGAGGCCCTGGCCCGCGAAGTCGAGCTATTGAGCGATCGGCCGGTCCTGGCGGGCCGCGAGCTCAAGTTCGTCTACTTCGGTGGTGGAACACCGTCGTACCTGAGCGCCCGGCAATTGCACTCCCTGCGCGGCCGGTTGCACGCCTCTGTTTCGTGGGACGATGCCGACGAAGTCACGTTCGAGTGCGAGCCGGGCACGCTCAGCCTCGAAAAAGTTCGGACGCTCAAAGAGATCGGCATCACCCGCGTCTCGCTGGGGGTCGAGAACTTCGACGATGCGATTCTCGAAGGGAACGGCCGAGCGCACCTGTCGCCCGAGATTTTTCGGGCGTATGACTGGATCCAGCAGGTGGGGTTTCCGCAGGTGAACGTCGATTTGATCGCCGGGATGATCGGCGAAACCGACGAGAACTGGGCGGCCTGCATCGAGCGCGTGCGGCAGATGTCCCCCGACAACATCACCATCTACCAGATGGAGTTGCCGCACAACACCGTCATCGCGCGCGAGATGAAGCAACAGGGGGTGACTTCCCCTGTCGCCTCGTGGGCCACGAAGCGGCGGTGGGTCGACGAGGCGTTCCAGGCGCTGGCGTCCGCCGGCTACCATGTCTCCAGCGCTCAGGAGCTGGTGAAGGATCCGGTGAAAGACCGGTTTGTGTATCGCGACAGCGTTTGGCGCGGGGCTGATCTGTTGGCGACGGGGGTCGCGTCGTTCGGGCATCTGCAAGGGGTTCATTACCAGAACGTCGACCAGCTCGAAGACTATCTCACGACGCTCGAAGCGGGGCGGCTCCCGCTCAATCGGGCCCTCACCCCCACGCCGCATCAGTTGTTGATCCGCGAGATGGTGCTGCAGCTCAAGGAGGGGCGGATCGCAGCCTCCCCCTTCCGCGAGAAATTCGGCGTCAACATTCTGCAGGAGTTCGCCGAGCCGCTGCGTCGTCAGCAGGCGGCCGGGTATCTCGAAGTCGCCGGCGACGAGATTCGTCTGACGCGGAAGGGATTGCTCCAGGTGGATACGTTGCTTCCCGAGTACTTCGAACCCGAGCATCGGGCGGTGCGTTACACGTGATGTTCGTCTGGGGCGCCGTTGCGTCCTGCGGCGAAGCGATGGTTTCGTCTTCGATTCTCAACGATGGATTCGTGTTGTTGCCGTGAACCCGATTGACGAACTGAAAAAGCTGACGGGACTGTTTCCCGGTGGAGACGAACTGATCGCCGAGGCCCGGCACATTCCCTCGGCGCTCACTCCCGAACCGTACAAGGGGCTGCTCGTTCACGAGCATCACATGACGGTTACGATGGAGGAGTTCTACCGGACGCCGGTCGTCGTGCGCGTGATCGAGCGGTCGCTCGAGCGTGACGTTTACAATCGTAAAATCGTGCTCGAACGCAGCGACAATGGATCGGTCGTCCAGTTTGGCATCGTGCGGTTCGATTTATCGTACGTGATGCCCGCGGTCCGCGACGAAATCCTCCGTGAGCAAACTCCGCTGGGGCGGATTCTGATCAATTACAACGTGCTGCGGCACATTGCGCTGGGGGCGATCCTTGAAATCCAGCCGGGGCCGGAATTGCAGCGGTTGGTCGGTTGTCGATCGGGCGAAGTGACGTACGGACGGCTGGCCACCATCTTCTGCAACCAACAACCGGCGGTCGACCTGCTGGAAATCGCCTCGCCCGTCAAGTAGAAACCAGTCAAGTAGAGCCGACACCCATGCCCCGTTTCAGCTATATCCTCCGCGTGCAGTTCGTCGACACCGACATGGCGGGAATCGTGCACTTCGCCAATTTCTATCGTTGGATGGAAGAGGCGGAGTATGCGTTCTTCAGCAGCATGGGGTTCAAGCTCGTGCAAAAGCAGCCGGACGGGGTGATCATCGGCTGGCCGCGTGTCAGGGCTTCGTGCAGCTTCGAGTCGCCGGCTTTCTACGACGATCTCCTCGAAGTCGATCTCGACGTCTTGCGGGTGGGAGTGAAGTCGTTGACGATGAAGTTTCTGTTCCGTCGGGGCGAAACGCGAATCGCCGTCGGAGAGCTGAAGACGGCCTGTTGCGTGCACACGCCGGGAGAGAAACTGTATTCGATCGAGATCCCTCCCCATTATCGGGAAAAACTTGAAGCCAATCCTGCTTGAGCGCCGGACGACGGCGCAATCGATCTGACCTGGCTTCGAACCGGCAATCACTCCTGGAATCTCTGCCATCACCCCCGACCTGCAATTGACGTGTCTGAGCAAGAGCTACGCCACGGCCGGCGGGACGCTTTCGATCTTGCGCGACGTCGATTTGTCTCTGTCGCGCGGCGAGGGGTTGGTCGTCACCGGACCGTCGGGGGCGG
>JAGVKR010000620.1 GCA_020050375.1 Planctomycetales bacterium | reverse complement strand
GCGGGCGGCCGACTGGTTGCTCAAGGCTCAACTGGACGATGGGTCGTGGCATGTCAAGACGCGGGCGAAGCCGGTGCAGGTCTACTTCGACAACGGCGACCCGCACGGGAAGGACCAGTTCCTCTCGATGGCCGCCACCGCCTGGTCGACGGCAGCGCTCGCCCGCAGTCTCGCGCGGCCTCTACGATGCGGGGATAATGCACCAGTCCCCCGGCTGTAAACGATTACTCCACAGGCACATCTGGCCGACGGCAGGTCTCGGGACGGAGCGATTCCGATCCTGTTCTTTCGGACATGCAGGGCTTCCGACTGTAGGGGTGGTGCCGATTTTGACGATAGTAACATGCGCGCGCTCCTGGCGTGATGAGTCTGTTTCCTGCGCGCATCGTCGAAACGGTCAACACCCCCATGCCGAACGCCCGAGCAAACCTGGCGACTGAAAAGGGCTCGCTTCTCCAGAAGAGCGAGACGGTCCTTTCGTTCGCGCTCATGGGCGTGCTGGTGCTGCTGATCGTCCCGCTCCCCTCGATCCTGCTCGACCTCTTGCTGGCGTTCAATCTGGGACTGACGATCCTCCTGTTGCTCGTGACGCTCAGCGCCCGGCAGCCGCTGGATTTTTCGGTCTTCCCGTCGGTGCTCCTCTTAATCACGCTCTTCCGGCTGTCGCTCAACGTCGCGACGACGCGCCTCATTCTGCTCGATGGCAGCGCGGGAAAAATCGTGGCGGCGTTCGGCAATTTTGTCGTGGGGGGAAATCTCGTCATCGGGCTGGTGATTTTTCTCATCCTGATCATCATTCAGTTCATCGTGATCACCAAAGGCGCCGGCCGAATCTCCGAAGTGGCGGCCCGCTTCACACTCGATGCGATGCCCGGCAAACAGATGGCGATCGACGCCGAGCTGAACGCCGGCGCCATCGACGAGGAAGAGGCTCGCCGCCGCCGCAAGCATCTGATGCGCGAGGCCGAGTTCCACGGGGCGATGGACGGTGCGAGCAAATTCGTTCGCGGTGACGCGATCGCGGGGCTGATCATCACGTTCGTCAACCTGATCGGCGGGGTGATCATCGGCGTGACGAACGACATGTCGATCGCCGAAGCGATTCGGACCTATTCGATTTTGACGGTCGGTGACGGATTGATCTCGCAGATCCCCGCACTGATCATCGCCACGGCTGCCGGTATCCTCGTCACCAAGGCGACGTCGGAAGACAGCCTCGGGCAGGAAATCGGCACGCAGTTCCTCGCGAATCCCCGCCCGCTCGTCGTCGGTTCGGTCATCCTGCTCGGGCTGGCGGCGACTCCCGGACTCCCCAAGCTGCCTTTCCTTGTGCTGTCGGCCGGGCTCTGGGTCGCCTCGAAACGCCTGGCGGGGCCCGAGAAGGCGCCACCGAAAGAGAACGAGCCGCCGCCGGTGAAGTCGCCGATGGAAGTGCAGCTCGACGACTTTCTCCAGACGGACCGCATCGGGGTCGAGATCGGCGCGCGGCTCATTCCGCTCGTCGATCCGAAGCGCGGCGCGGGGTTGCTCGACCGGTTCGGGGCGCTGCGCCGCGATCAGGCCAAGACAAGCGGCCTGTGGGTTCCGCCGATCCGCCTGCGCGACAACATTCAGATGGACCTCGACACCTACCGCATCCTGATCGGCGGGCGCGAAGTCGCTCGTGGTCAATTGCGGCCCGGTCAGTGGCTGGCCATCGATCCGGGGGGAACGCGGTTGCAGCTCGAAGGAGAAACGGCGACCGACCCCGCCTTCGGATTGCCCGCCATCTGGATCTCGGAATCCGACCGCCAGCGCGCGGAGCTGGCCGGCTACACCGTGGTCGACGCGCCGAGCGTCCTCATCACGCATCTGGGGGAGATCGTCCGCCGGCACGCGCACGAGCTGTTGAGCCGCGAAGATTTGAAGAAGCTCGTCGAAAAGGTCAAGGAGACCGCGCAAGCCGTCGTCGACGAGCTGATCCCCAATGTTTTGACGATGGGCGCTCTGCACCGCGTCCTCACGCTGCTCCTCGAAGAGCGCGTCCCTGTGACGAACCTCACCCGCATTCTGGAAAGCCTGGCGAATCACGCGCCGGTCACGAAAGACCCGGTCGAGCTCACCGAGCGCGTCCGCGTCGATCTGGGCCGGGCCATTTGCGATCGGTTCCGCGACGAAGCCGGGCGCGTGCACGCGATCGTGCTCGACCCGCGCGTCGAGCTGGAGTTGCGTCGCTGCCTGCACGAGAAAAACCTGGTCCTCGATCCGGCGCGGCTGGAAAAGCTGATCGTCTGGCTGGCGACCGAAGCCCGCAAGGCCAGCAGCCGCGGTCAGAACGTGGCCGTTTTGTGCGACGCGGCTCTGCGCCGGCCGCTGCGACAGTGTATCGGGCGGGCCCTCCCCGAGTTGCCCGTCGTTTCGTATGCCGAAATCCCCAGCGGACTGTTGCTGGAGCCGGAGGCCATGCTCAAGCCGGCCGAAATCGCGGCGGCCAAGGGAGACGGTTCGCAGGCGGGGGCGATGTTCGACGAGGCCGCGTGGAACACAAAGACACCGATACCGGCCGCCACTGCGGCGGCATGAATGAATAGGAACCCAACGAATGTTCGGAGTGCAGACCAGACGTAAAACCGCGGCCCCCTGGGGAAGCGTGGCGGCGCTTTTGGCCGCTTGCTTCGCGACGGTCGCGGGATTAGTTCGGGGGATCGACCCCGAAGTGATTTTGTGGCGGGCGGTTGTCGCCGCGACGCTCGTGGGGGCGCTGACCGCCTTCGCCAGCGTTCTGGCTCAATGGGTCTCGCAGCACCCGCCGGAGAAGTCGAAGTGAGGAAATGTTGGTTCGTTGTGCGGCACCATGATCGAGACCCGGCAGCGCCGGCCCGCGGAGGCCGGCCCACTGCTTGTGGGGAGAAGCCTTGGAAACGTTAGAGAACACCTACCAGCAGGTTGCCGGTCAAAGCCGACGCGATCAGTTGATCCTCGAGCACCTGTCGCTCGTGCGCCATGTTGTCGGCCGGTTGCTGGCCGAGTTGCCCCCCGGGCTCGACGTCGACAATCTCCATTCGGCCGCCGTCCTCGGTCTCGTGGAAGCGGCCAACAAATTCGATCCCGCGCGCGGCGTCGATTTCAAAACCTACGCCAGCACGCGCGTCCGCGGCGCGGCCCTCGACGAGCTGCGTCGCAACAGCCCGCTCCCGCAGGAAATGATGCAGCGCGTGGCGAAAGTTCGCTCCGCCTGCCGCGACTTGAACCCACCGGTTTCGGTCGAGCAACTTGTCGAATCAACCGGCCTGTCGTACGACGAAGTCGTCGATTGCCTCGCCGCCATGCGGATGAGCCGGATGGTCTCGTGGGACGACTCGCGCCAGTCGCAGGTTCTGCGGCTCGACAACGCCCATGGGCAGCCGCATTCGGCGCTGGAACTGGCCGAGCAGAAGCAGCAGCTCGCCGATGCCATCGCGCGTCTCCCCGAGCGCGAGCAGCGCGTGATCACTCTGTATTACCTCGAAGACTTACGCCTCAAGGAAATTGGTCAAGTGCTCAATCTTTCGGAATCGCGTGTGTCGCGCCTGCTGAATTCGGCGTTGTTCCGAGTCGGCGAGTGGATGCGCGCCAGGGAATTCGACTGATGGAACCAATCCCCATTCACAGTCTGCCGTTGCCACTGGTTTCCACCAGCCGCCCTCAGCGGGACCAGGGCCGGGCCAAGCAGGATCTGCCCGGGCGACGCCCCGGCAAAGACGAGACGACGGAAAACGCCGCGGAGGATTCCGCGAAGAAGAACAGCGATCAGGAAACTCCCCGGCGCGGATCGGACGGAATCGTAGGCACTCTCATTGACGTCGAGGCATGAACATGGACAACGCGGTTTACGAACGTGACGCCACGAATCGGGCGGTCATTCCGGGCAAGCAGGTGCGCTTGACGGGCGAGGCGAGATCGGAAGAGCGTCGT
>JAGVKR010000209.1 GCA_020050375.1 Planctomycetales bacterium | reverse complement strand
GCGGTCCATCACGCTGCGCGCGTCGAGCTGTGTGATCTTCGAGCGGGCTTCGCCGCTCGTGGGCTCGACTTTCAGGATTCGCTGCCAGCAAGCGACGGCTTGTTTGTATTCCCCTTTTTCCTCATAGAGGGCCGCCAGTGATTTGTTGACCTCTTTATTGGTCGGATCCGCGGTCACTGAGGCGAAGTACGCAAAGATGGCGACATCGGCGTAACCCAGATGAGCGCATGCGTCGCCCACATCGGCATTGAGCTGCGGATCCCACGGGTTGACCTGCAGTCCCTCTTCGGCCGCCTGATCCAACCCCACCCAATGCTTGCTCATCCGTGCCTTTTTGATTTTCGTCTTCGTCCCCATCAGCTTCATGCCGGCCATTTTCGCGCCGGTGCCGTTGTTGTCGTACTTCTTGTACTCGGTGCCGCGCAACGACTGGCGGTACATGAGGTTGTCGGGGATCAGCTTGACGCTCGTCGAGTACATCTGGATCGCGTAATCCCAGTTCTCCTTGGGAAGCGCTTCGTTACCCCGCCGCCAGCAATCGGCGGCAATTTTTTTCTGTTCCGAGGTGCTCATACTGACATCCGGACCCCTGACCGCCTTGTGACGCCTCATTCCGCACTCTACCATAAACTCTAAGACAACGAGAATGAGACGGTCAAGATGGCGCCTGGAAAAGTGTATCTGGTCGGAGCCGGACCGGGAGACCCCGGTCTGCTGACGCTCAAAGGTTACGAGTGCCTGACCCGCGCCGACCTGGTGCTGTATGACGGCCTGGTGAATCCGTTTTTGCTCCGGCACACACACGCCGAAGCCGTGCGCACCTGCCGCTCGGACGGAGAGCAGGGCCGCGTCCTGAGGCAGGCCGAAATCAACCAGCGTCTGATTGACGCAGCCCGTGCCGGAAAGACGGTCGTCCGCCTGAAAGGGGGCGATCCGTTCATCTTCGGCCGCGGGGGCGAGGAAGCCGCGGCCCTGGCCGACGCCGGGATTCCGTTCGAAGTCGTCCCTGGCGTGACGGCCGCCGTCGCGACGAGCGCCTACGCCGGCATTTCACTCACACATCGCGATTGCGCCTCGGGCGTGGCGTTCGTCACCGGGCACGAGGATCCACAAAAAGGGGGGGCATCGCTGGACTATGGGGCGCTCGCAAAGTTTCCGGGGACGCTCGTCTTCTACATGGGGCTGCACCGCCTGCCGAAGATTGCCCAGGCTCTGATCGAAGCGGGAAAGAACGCGGAAACTCCCGCTGCCGTGATCTGCCGCGGGACGACGCCGGCGCAGAAGACCGTCACCGCTTCACTCCGCGAGCTTCCGGCCGCCGCCGTGAGGGCGAAGTTGCACGCGCCGTCGATCATCATTGTCGGCGAATGTGTCCGGCAGCGTGCGACGATCGGCTGGTTTGAAAATCGGCCCCTCTTCGGCCTGCGGATCGGCGTGACCCGCCCGATCGGGCAGGCCGGACCGGTGATCGACCGCTTATTCGAACTGGGAGCACAACCGGTCATAATGCCCACGATCGAGATTCTCCCCCCCGATCGTTGGGACGTCGTCGATCGAACGATTGAACAACTGTCGAAATTCGACTGGATCGTGTTCACCAGCTCCAACGGCGTCCAGGCACTCCTCGGCCGGCTATGGGACACTGGCGGCGACGCGCGCCGGCTGGGCGACGCGAAACTGGCGGCGATCGGCGAAGGAACGGCGGAGGCCCTGGCAAAGTTTCACCTGCGGGCCGACGTTGTTCCCGCGACATCGCGGGCCGAGGCGCTCGCTGAAGTGCTCCATCCGCAAGTTGCCGGCAAACGCGTGCTGTGGCCAAAGGCGAGCCGGGGACGCGATGTGCTGGCAAGCGAGCTTCGTTCCGCCGGGGCGGATCTCGAAGAGCTGGTCGTGTACCAGAACGTCGACGTCGAGCAGTTCGATGCGCCGACGCGGGAATTGCTCGAATCCGGTGAACTGGACTGGATCGGCCTGAGCAGCCCGTCCATCGCACGCGCCTTGGCGAAACTGCTGCCGATCACCGCCCGATCCCGACTGGGCCAATCCCTCCACTTGGCCAGCATCAGTCCGATCACGACCGCCGCTGCGACCGAAGCCGGCCTGCCGATTTCTACAGAAGCGACGGAGCACACCTGGGAGGGAATCCTGCAGTCGATCATCCGCGCTGAGGGACGATCCCGGTGAGGGCAGCTACAGCAATTCGATCGGATACGTCGTCATCCAGATGTCGATCTGCCGGAAGCGGACTTTGAGGCGTTCTTTGAGCTCGGCAAAGAACTCGCGGTTCTCCTGCGAGTCGGGGACGTCGACGTACATCCGCACGAGGTCGTCGCGATAGACCTGGCCTTCGTGCCTCCAGGTTCCCTGAGTCGTCTGCGTTTCGCACGATTCGTTGAACCGCTGCCGCAGTTCGAGCAGCGATTCGACGATCAGATCGCTGGGAACCGGCTGACCGTCGTTGAAACGGAGCGGCAACAGCATCTCGTACCGACGAAAGGCCTGACTCATAAGTCACCGGCGCGACAACACTGGCGGGTTCCCGAGAGAGCACGGCCCTGTTCACTCGGCCGCGACTGCGGGAACCGCTTCGACAATGTCGCAGACGAGCTTCAGGAAGACCTCGTTCGTGACATGGATGTCGACCGGCTGGCGATCCGGAGTCGCCGATTCTCGGACATAGCGCCTCAGGCTCACGACGCCCGGCGCCTTGACCAGCATCTCGTAAAAGCTGGTGCGGGACGCATCCTTTGTCGGCGGTGTCGAGCGGACGAGAATGGACTGAGCCTCGGCATCGATCTCGAGCGGCCCCATGTGTTCGAGCAGGTACGTGACCCGTTCGCAAAGCCGGTCAGCCCACGCCTTGAGGGCGTCGAGCGGAGCGGCCTTCAATTCGTCGGCCGAGATGCGCAGCTCGCGGAAGGCACAACTCAGCGAGTCGACTTCGGTAAAGTCGACCTCTACCGCGGGGCCGTGATCGACCGACCAGCCCACCGTTTGGGGGGTTGGAGACGAAAGCCCTTTGAGACCAACCAGCGACTGCGAAATCTGTTCGCGGAGCAACATGAATCGACCTTTATGAAGAACGGGCATCCTGTCCCGAGCGACTCGCAGTCGTGCGCGGCGTGGCGGGGTTGCCCACCAACGCCTTTCTGCTTCCAACATCCTCTTATTCGATGATTCGGCGCTTTCGGGGGCCTGTCCACCCCAAATCCGCTCATTTTTCCCGAACTTCATGGCTGGAGCCGTCGAACGACAAAATCGACGGTTTGTCGTCGACGACCGTTTCAACGTGCACGGGACGTCCCCACAGTTTTTGCAGGTTGACGAGCGTATCCTCGGCATAGTCCTGCTTGAGCTCGACCCCTTCGTATTCGTGCCTCAGGTAAAGCTCGCCGCGATTGCGGTAGTTACCGTCGTCGACATAGATGAACGGGCGACCGTGATTGGTCAGGGCGTTGAGCAGTCCGGTTTTGATCTGCTGGAATTCGCGGGAGGCGATTTCGTAGTAGTTGGTCGACTCGTTGAACTTGTATTCGAACATCCGCTGCTTGAGGCAGAATTCGGGGGTCAGAAACGTGTCGATGAAGGTCACGTCGTTGTGGATGCGGCGGACTTCGAAGATCTTCTCGCGACCGAGCCCGAGCTGTTTGTCCCAATGTGCGCGTTCCCAGGCGTCGGTGCAGGCGTCGTACTCGGGGCCGAACTGACCGCGGTTCCAGCGCTCCTCGATATCTTTGAGCAGCTCGATCCCCAGTTTGTAAGGGTTCAGGCGGTTGGGACTGGTGGCCATCGTCCCGGAGTGATGGTCGGCGTAGTCGATCACCTCGGCGTCGGTGAGGCCGTGGCGGGTCATGATCTTGCTGTGCCAGTAACTGGCCCAACCCTCGTTCATGATCTTGGTCTGTCCCTGCGGTGCGAAGTAATACGCTTCGTCGCGGATGATCGACAACACGTCGTGCTGCCAGGCCTTGAGCGGCGCGTGCTCGAGCAGAAACAGCAGCACGTCGCGCTGCGGCTCGTCGGGGAATGAGCGTTTTTTCTCTTTTTCTTTTTCCTGCTTTTCGCGCTCTTCCACCTCGGCCCGCAGGACAGCGGGCGGATTGATGTACGAATCCATGTAGT
>JAGVKR010000342.1 GCA_020050375.1 Planctomycetales bacterium | reverse complement strand
CGGCGAACGAGTCGTCGTAGGCCAACCGCGGGACACCCGAATCGAGCAGCCAGCGGTAGCCACCGTCTCGGTGCCGGAGACGGAACTCGCGCTGAAAGGGCCTTCGTGCCGCGAACGCCTCCTGATAAATCGCGAGGCAACGAGCTCGATCGTCGGGATGAATTCCGTCGGCCCAGCCATCGTTGTATTCTTTCTCGAACGTGCGACCGGTGAATTCCAGCCAGGGGCGATTGAAGAAGACGCAGCGCTGGTCGAGCCCCGACATCCAGATCAGCACCGGCGAATTGTTCGCCATGAGCCGAAATCGCTCTTCACTTTCCTGCAATTCGCGTTCGGCCTGACGGCGGGCGGTGATGTCACGAAAGACGAGCACCGCGCCTGCCAGACCGCCGCCGGCGTCTCTGATCGGTGCAGAGCTGTCGTCGATCGGCCGTTCGGTTCCATCGCGCGCGATGAGCACCGTGTGATTCGCCAGGCCAATGACCACCCCTTCGCGGAGGGCGCGCATCGCGGGATTGTCGACGATCTGCCGCGTCTGCTCGTTCACAAGCCGAAAAACGTCTTCCAGCGGGCGGCCCACAGCGGCGGCCGTCGTCCATCCGGTGAGCGCTTCGGCAACGGGGTTCAACAAAACGACGCGCCCGCTGGGGTCGGTCGTGATCACGCCGTCGCCGATGCTGGCCAGCGTCGTCAACGTTTCCTCACGCAGGCGGTTGGCCTCATTCGCCAACGCCTCGGCCCGAAGTCGCGCGCGACGCATAGCCCCCCCGAGCAGGGCGATTCCCAGGCTGACCGCCAGGTAAAGCGCGAGCCCTCCCTGATTATCGACTCCCGTTAGCGCGAAGCTTTCACGGGGCGGCAGCAGAAATCGCATCGCGACGATGGCCCCAACCCCCGTCGCAGCCAGGGCCGGTCCGAATCCGCCGTACCAGGCGCTCACCAGCACGGCGAAAAACAACGTGGCGAATGGAAATCGCGTTCCCAGCACCGGATCCAGCAACAGGCGAACGACTGTCGCGATCAGGATGCTTGCGCCGGCGACGCCGTATTCCTTGAGACGAATTCGGGACAAACGCGACGTCTCCCCTTCAATTCTGCGGATCCGAAAGGCAAATCTGGTCTCGCCCCATTGCCGCGCAGCCGCCTTGTCACGCTACACGCTCATTTCGCAGTGCCCCGTCAGGCGTGTCGCGGCGGAGCAAGCGATGCCAGCAGTTCCTGCAGCGTCTGCAGATCGACCGGCTTGGTCAAATGCGAATCGAAGCCGGCGGTGATAGCGCGCTCGCGGTCTTCGGGTTGGCTGAAACCGGTCAGCGCGACGAGCACGGTTCGGGAACCGAGCTCCGATTTCAACCGGGTTGCCACCTGATAGCCGTCCATATCGGGCAAACCGATATCGATCAGGGCGACGTCGGGTGCGACGGCCAACGCCGCTTCAATGCCGCGCGCTCCATTTTCGGCAGTGACGATCTCGTGCCCCAGCAGCTTGAGCAGCATCTCCATGCTGCGACGCCCGTCGGCGTTGTCTTCGATCAGCAGAATGCGCCGTCCGGCCGTTGCTTGTCGTCCGCTGGAGTCGCTATTCGACTCGACCGCCCCCCGATTGACGAGCGGAAAGGTGACAGTGAACTCGCTGCCTTGTCCGGACCCTGAGTTTGCAGCGACGATTGCTCCGCCATGCAACTCGACCAATTGTCGCACGAGCGACAGGCCTATCCCCAATCCACCCGGTGCACTCCCCGAGCCTGCGTCGACCTGCGTGAAGAGATCGAAAATCTTCGTCAACATTTCGTTCGGAATTCCGACCCCGTCGTCGCAGACGCGGACGATCGCCTGATCGCCCTCGGATGTCGCGGACAATGTCAATTGGCCATTTTCGGGGGTGAATTTGACGGCGTTGTTCAACAGGTTGACGAACACCTGAATGAGGCGGGCCTGATCGCCTTCAACCCACATCGCGCCGGTCGGCAGTTCGACCGTCACTGCATGGCGCCGCGCCGCGGCAAGGGGCGCATTCATTTGCACGGCTTGCTGCAGCACGGCTTTCAGATCGATTCGCTCTTTCCGCAGCTCCAGCTTTCCAAGCGCAATCCGCGACATGTCGAGCAGATCGTCGACGAGCCGGGTCATCTGGCGAACCTGCCGGTCCATGATGTCGCGCACCTGCTCGACCGACGACGGATCGGACCGCCCCAGACGAAGCGCGTCCAGTGAGTTTTGCATCGGGGCAAGTGGATTTCGCAACTCGTGCGCCAGCGTGGCCAGGAACTGGTTTTTGCGGCGATCCGCCTCACGGAGGGACTCGGCCTGCTGGTGAAACTGCCCCTCGCAAAATTGGGTGTAGCGGGCCACGCTGGCCTCAATCGCTTCGTCGAGCGCCAGTCCAACGGCCTGAATCTCCCGGAGTCGGAGCGAGCGTTCGAGGGCTTCGTCAAGATAGTCTAGCAAAACGAGACGGAGGATCTGATAGTCGCGGCAGACCTCGTTCAACGACCAGCCGGTCTCCCAGCGCTGCTCACCATGCTCGAGGGCCGTTTGATAGTGCGGGCGGTTGAAGGGGTCTCCCGATTCAATGAGGCCGCGTCCCAGTGCGTCGAGAAACGCGGGTAAGTGATCGAGCAGGACCTGATAGTGAACGCGCCGCGCCTGGCTTTGCTCCTGAATCGAACGCTGACACCAGCGTTCGATGATGACACCGGCATCCCGCTGGATCACGGCGCCGATCTCTGCAAAGCGATCGGCCCGCAGCACTTTGGCGTCGGTGGTCACGTGATGAAGTCCTCGAGGGTCCGGGAGCGTCGCGGCGCCGATCGTCAGACGATCGGGCGAGCGATTCAGCCGAATCATAACAAACCGGTCGCCGGGAGACCAAACAACTCCGACGACCCGATGCGTTGCTGCAATCGTTACTCAAATAGAATTCAGGCCGGAAAGCTCCAGACGACGCCGATCATCGAGGCGGGCTGTCAGGCACTGGACACGGCCTCGGCATTCGACAACCGGACGGAATCGGGACGGGTTCGCAGCAACTGTTCGAGGGCTTCGATGCTGGTCGGCTTCGTCATGTGGAAATTGAAGCCGGCCTCGATCGCCCGCCGACGATCTTCCTCCTGCCCGTAGCCGGTCAGCGCGACCAGAAACGTGCTTTTGATCTCGTGTCGGCGAATTCGCCGCGCGACCTCGTAACCATCCATACCGGGCATGGCGATATCAAGGAAAACCAAATCGGGCTTGTTGGCCAGCACCCATTCGACGGCGGCTGAGCCCTCATGAATCACGGCGACCTCCTGGCCAATGGAGCGCAACATCATGGCCAGT
>JAGVKR010000323.1 GCA_020050375.1 Planctomycetales bacterium | reverse complement strand
GCTCCAGCTCGCTCGCCAGCAGCTTCCCCAAGATGACGCGGGCGATGGGAATTCGCGAACGACTGTCGATTCGAAAGGAACCCAATGATCCGCCGAGGATTCACGATCATCGAGCTGCTGGTGTCCATCACGGTCATCGGAATTCTGATGGCGCTCCTGCTCCCCGCCGTGCAAATGGCCCGCGAGGCCAGCCGACGGGCGCAGTGCCTCAACAATCTGCGGCAGATCGGGCTCGCCTTTCACAACTATCACGGCACGCATGGTCAGTTTCCCCCGACGTACGTGGCGGTCCGTCATCAGATTCTGCCGCAGTTTGTCGGCATCCCGGGGGAGGTCGACGACTTCAACGTTCACACTTACGGAGAGTTTCTGCTTCCCGATCTCGACCAGGTTCCGTTGTACAATCGAATCAATTTCCAGCAGCCATACTTCGCGCCGATCGACCTGACATCGATTGGATTGTCGCGCTACACGGCGGATAACCAGAGCGCGGTAGCGACGCCGCTGGCCGTCTTTCTTTGCCCGTCGAGCCCCCGCGACGAAAACCCGCATGCCTTCACCTTGACCGAATTACCGATGCCAATTCCCGGCAGGTACGGAGGGAACGACTACGGCCCGAGCAACGGCGTCAAGCGCGGAACGGGCCTGATGACTTTTGCCGATCCCCAGGCCATCGACGTTGCGAACGGAATTCTGACGAACAATCATCTCCACAACGGTTTGGTGGAAGCGACCGACGGGGCCGCGTCGACGGCCCTGATGTGGGAAATCGCCGGGCGACCTGCCGTCTGGAATCGCGGGAAACGCGAGGCGGCCTCCACGACCGGTGGCGGAGGCTGGGCCGATTTTGTGAACGCCGAGAACTGGTTCGGCGGATCGGGCCCGGCGGGCACAGGCAGCGGCCCGTGCGCGATCAACTGCACGAATCGCGCTGAGACCGGCGTCTACAGTTTTCATCCCGGTGGAATCAATTTTCTATTGTGCGACGGCTCGGCCCGGTTTCTCAGCGAGAACACCTCCGCTCAGGTCTTCGTCAATCTCGTCACTTGCCACGGAGGGGTGCCGGTCGGTGACTACTGACGAACGACGGCGCATCGCTGCGGTGGACGCCTTCCGGGGAGCCCTGGTGCTGATCGCGTTTCTCGTCCTGCTGGGGCAGCCGGCGATTCAGGAATGGCCGGCGACCGGGCCGGGCGATTTTTTCGCGCAATGGCTCGAACCCTCGTCGTGTGATGGCGTGACGCTGGCCGACCTGGTGATGCCCGGGTTTCTGTTCATCATGGGGATTTCGGCCGGCGTCTCGGTCGAACGCCGACAGCGCGACGGGCAGACGAGCTCGGCCATCCTGCGGCACCTGTTGTGGCGCTCGCTGGGGCTGTTCTTCGTCGGGCTGGTTCTGGATGGCGGACTGCCTGGCCCACTCGCGGAAATCCGCTGGCTTGGTCCGTTTCAGCGGATTGCGATTTGCAACCTGGCTGCGGGAGCTGTGTGTTTGATCGCCAACGGCTGGGGAAGGTTGCTCGTCGCCGCGCTGATTCTCGTGAACTACGGCCTGGCGTTCGATATGATTCCGGCCGAAGTTCCTCTCAAAGCAGGGCGGCCGGTGGCAACTGTCGAAGTCTCGCACTATGCCGAACGGTACAACATTGCCGCCGATGTCGACCGCCGGTGGCTCCCCGGCCGAAAATACTACGGCGACTGGGATCCCTGCGGCCTGCTGACGACGCTGCCGGCGCTGGGACTGACATTATTGGGCGCCGCCGGCGGCTGTCTGTTGATGCCGCGATCGACGTCGCAGATTGCTCGCTCGACGGGCTGGGTCGCCGCGCTCGCGGCGCTGGCATTGATCAGCGCCGGGCTCGTTCTCAATCGCTGGCAGCCCCTCAACGCCTGGCTGCTCACGTTGCCGTTCGTGCTGCTGGCGGCCGGCGTGTGGGGACTGGCGGTGTGCACCGCGATGCTGGCCGAGAGTTTCCCTGCGTTGTCTCGCATTACGACGCTCGTATCCCGGTACGGGCGACGCACGCTCATACTGATGGTGACGTTGCAACTGATCCAGAGAGAGGGGCCGCGGCTCCTGGCGTGGGCCTCCGAGGCGGCCGGCGTTCGGCCGTTCTACGCGCACTCGCTTCTGGCCGCATTCGCAATGGTCGCACTGTGGTGCATCGCACCTCGCGCGGCTTCCAACGAGAGGATCGGAAAACCTCCACCCCCGCCCTCCCCGTGAGCGGGGAGGGAGACAACTTCCCCCCGTTCACGGGGGGATTGAGGGGGGGGCCGGCACGCAAGCGATACTGGCCCTGAATAGGAACCGCGACGGCTTCCCAGGAATTGAAAGTGACTGACTCATGACAACGCCAAAAACTCGAGCGATTGCAGCATTCGGCACGATGATCATCGCGGCGCTGCTGCTGGTTGTCGCTGGCGCCGTCGCGCCGCCGCGCGAGCGATATCTGATGATCCATGCCGACGATGCCGGGTTCAGCGCGGGAGTCAACGAGGCGACAATTCGCGGAATGGAGCGCGGGGTGATTTCGTCGGCGAGCATCATGGTGATGATGCCGGGTTTCGAGCAGATCGCCCAGTACGCGATCGCGCACCCCGAAATGGACTTCGGCATCCACCTCGTGGTGACGTCGGAGAAGCGCGATTTTCGCTGGGGACCGGTGCTCGAAGGCCAAGTGCCCAGTCTCGTGCAGAAGGACGGCTCGTTCTGGCGGACGTCCCAGGAAGTGGCCCTACATGCTGTGCCCGACGACGTCGACCGCGAGCTGCGCGCCCAGATTCGAAAGGCGCTCGATCGGGGAGTGCCCGTGACCCATCTCGACCATCATATGTGGGTGCTGCTGCAGCGCCCCGAGTTCCTGCGAATTTACGTCGGGCTCGGGAGGGATTTCCGGCTACCGATCCGGCTGCACCGCACGTTCACCCCCGAGGAGTGCGGCGAGTTGCTCCAGGATGCGCCGGAGTATTATTCGCTGATCGAGCCGGCCCTTGGCGGCGGCAATCCCATGCTCGACTTCATTGAAACGGCAAACTACGACGTTCCGGCGGAAAAGAAGCGCGATTACTATCTCCAGGTGCTGCGCCACCTCAAGCCGGGCCTGTCGGAGTTCGTCGTGCATTGCTCGGTGAATCGGCCGGGAATGCTGCTCCCCGGCATGCCGGACCGGCGCGAGGCGGACGCACGGATCTTCACCTCGTTGGAAATCAAGGATGAGATTCGTCGACTGGGGATTCGAGTCGTGTCCTGGAAAGATCTCCTTCGCTTGCAGGCGGATGGGAAGCTCGGAGCGAAAGTCGCCGAAAGCAAATGAACGCCGAATCGACAAGAAATTCCCGGACAAAACCCTCTTCGAAATTGTTCCAAAGAGAGCGCCGGCGAAAATTGACGTATCTCGTTGCAGCCGAGTGGTTCGTTTTTTCTCACCCTCGTATGCACGCCGCGTCCACCGCGTTTGCCGAAAGAACAGCACGCGATCTGGAAAAGTGACCGCCGATTGACCTGTTCGGCTGGCTCGGGATCCGGGAAAATAGTCGTTGCAAGTCGGAATCCGATCGATTCGCGGCTTCCGCGAAATCGGCGGTTCTGTTCAATCGGCACGGGTCGAATCGTCCCAGGCCGGTGTCATTCCGCCACGGACGATTCCCGGCCCGCAATCCGGCGGCCGGGCGCCCCTTCGGGCGATTCGTATACTCTGCGTGGGCTGATTTGAGACGTTGCCCCCCCTCAATCCCCCCGCGAACGGGGGGAAGCCGGCCCCCTCTCCGTTCGCGGGGAGGGCTGGGCTGGCCTGATAAAAAGTTGGCAAAAAATCTCTGGTTGGGGTTGAAGGGAAAAGGAAAAACTGTTGCGCTCTTCGGTGT
>JAGVKR010000225.1 GCA_020050375.1 Planctomycetales bacterium | reverse complement strand
GCTTCGCGTCTTATCTGTACTTCTTAGATGCGGGCCGCCGCATTTCCATCCGTGCCCGTCTGGCGTTCGCCGACGCCGCGTCCTGTCGTCTGTTTCGAAGGATTCGTCCATGAAGTTCGTGTCGCTCGCGTCTCTCTTTTCTTTGGGAGTCGTCGGATTGTCCCTCCTTCTTCCCGCGAGCGAGCAGCCCCCCGACCCGTCGCAGCGCGGGAATTATCAAAAGGCGTTCAACGACGGCAATTATAAGGACGCTTACGACGGTTTTCGCAAGCTGGCCCTCGATCCGCAGGCGGACAAGCTCAAGGTCGGCGGCGACCTGACAATGGCGATCAGCGCTCTCCAGCAACTGGGGCGCTCCGACGAGATTGATGCGTTTCGCGAAGCGGTGATTGATGTTCAGAAAACGAACTGGCGACTGCTCCAAACGGCCGCAACGACGTACATCAACACCGACCATCACGGGTTCATCATCGCCGGCAAATTCCTCCGCGGGGGGCGGCGCGGCGGCGGGGAATTCGTCAATACCCTGCAGCGCGATCGCGTGCGGGCCCTGCAGTTGTTTCAGCAGGCATTGCCGCTGGCTCTCAAGGACGACGACAAACCGGCAGTGTCGCAGCTTCACGTCGAATTCGCGAATGCCCTGCTTTCTGGAGCCGGCTACGCTGAAGCGTGGCGCTTGCAGACGCTGACCGACCTCACGCAGCTTCCCGATTATGAAGAAGGGCGCGTCTGGCACGGCAACCGCAATCGGGGAGCGCCGGTCGACGCCGATGGCAACCCCGTGCTGCATCATGTCCCCAAAAGCTACGAAGCGGCGCAATCCGACGGCGAGCGCTGGCGCTGGATGTTGGCCCAAGCGGTCGAGTTCAACGCCTCGCGCCTTAGCGAAATCGATCTGCTGCTGGCCAATTTCCTCCGCGAGCAGTTCGGTGTCCAGACCATGGCGTCCTTCGGCCGCTGGTTCGGTCGCGACGAAAGCGACGACGACCCGAAAAAGAACGAGAGCGGCACTTACGCGCTGCACACGCTCGGCGAAGACGAAACGATCGCCCGCCTCGCGACCGGGATCAAGCGCTTCAAGCTCCCCGACGAGTTCAATTCCATCCGACTCTATCAGCAGATCGCCGCGCGCGGAAAATCCCCCTTCGGTGAGCAGGCGCTTGAGCTTCTCTGCCAGACGTTCGAAGACCGCCGGCAATACGTCACCGCGGCCGACTCCTGGAAACGGCTCATCGCCGAGTATGGCGCGGGAACCAACAACTACCGCCGCGACCGACTGCAGCAGATCGTCGGCAATTGGGGCCGCTTTGACCCGGCACGGACGCAAACGGCCGGAAAGGGAGCCACCGTCGATTTCCGCTTCCGCAACGGCAGGCAGGTCTCCTTTGAGGCCTTCGAGATCAACGTCGAAAAGCTGCTCGCCGACGTCAAAGACTACCTGAAGAAGAGCCCCGCGCAGCTCGACTACAACAAGCTCAACATCGCCGACTTTGGCTATCGGCTCGTCGAGCAGAATGAAAAGCAGTACGTGGGCCAGCGTGTCGCCACGTGGGATCTCGCGCTCACGCCGCGCCCCAACCACGTCGACGATCGCGTCACCGTCACCACGCCGCTGCAGAAGGCGGGCGCGTATCTGATCACGGCGAGGATGGCCGACGGCAATCTCAGCCGGATCATCGTTTGGGTCGCCGACACCGTCATCGCGAAGAAGCAGCTCGACGGGAAGTCGTTCTACTACATCGCCGATGCCGCCAGCGGTCGACCGGTCGCGAAAGCCAACGTCGAATTCTTCGGATGGAAGCAGACTCAGGTCCAACCCAACAAGAACGTCTTCCGCGTCGTCACGACCAACTTCGCCGAGTTCTCCGACAACGACGGCCAGGTCATCCTCGATCAGAAAAAACTTCCACCCGATCACCAATGGCTCATTACGGCCCGCAGCAAAGAGGGGCGGCTGGCCTATCTCGGTTTCACCGGCGTCTGGTACGGCCAATACTACGACGCCGATTACAACCAGACGAAGGTCTTCACGATCACCGATCGCCCCGTCTATCGGCCCGAGCAGGCGGTGAAGTTCAAATTCTGGATCGCCAACGCCAAATACGACCAGGGGGACAAGTCGGCTTTCGCGAACCAGCCATTCACCGTGCAGATTGACAATCCCCAAGGGGAAAAAGTCTTCGAGAAAGCGTTCACGACCGACGAGTTCGGCGGACTCGACGGCGAATACCCGCTTCCCAAAGGGGCGGCCCTTGGGGTGTATTCCGTGCAGGTCGTCAATCACGGCGGCGGGACGTTCCGCGTTGAGGAATACAAGAAGCCTGAATTCGAGGTGAAGATCGAAGCCCCGAAAGAGCCGGTCAGCCTCGGCGAAAAGATCACCGCCACGATCGAGGCGAAATACTATTTCGGCGCGCCGGTCACGAAGGCGAAGGTGAAGTACAAAGTGCTCCGCACGAATCACAGCGGCGCCTGGCACCCGCCGGCCCCGTGGGACTGGTTCTACGGCAAAGGCTATTGGTGGTTCGCCGCCGACTACAACTGGTATCCCGGCTGGCGGAGCTGGGGCTGTATTCGCCCGATCCCCTTCTGGTGGGGCCGGCCGCAACAACCCCCCGAGGTCGTCACTGAGACCGAAGTCGCGATCGGCGCCGATGGCACCGTCAAAGTCGAGATCGACACACTCCCCGCGAAAGAGCTGCACGGCGATCTCGATCACCAATACTCGATCACCGCCGAGGTCGTCGACGAATCGCGGCGGACAATCGTCGGCACGGGAAACGTCCTCGTCGCCCGCAAGCCCTTCAAAGTCTTCGCGTGGGTCGACCGCGGCCATTACCGAGCCGGCGACACAGTCCAGGCCCGCTTCCAGGCGCACACACTCGACCAGAAACCGGTTGAGGGAAAAGGCGAGCTGGCGCTTTTCGCCGTCACTTACGGCGACAAGCAGGAACCGATCGAGAAAGCGGTCGAGACGTGGAAGCTCGATACTGACGCACAGGGACAGGCGCAGCAGCAGATCAAGGCGGCCCAAAAGGGACAGTACCGGTTGTCCTACAAGCTGACCGATGCCCAGGGGCACACGATCGAAGGGGGCTACGTGTTCGTCGTCACCGGCGAAGGCTTCGACGGCCACGAGTTCCGCTTCAATGACATCGAGCTCGTCACCGACAAGCGCGAGTACGCTCCGGGCGAAAAGGTCAAGTTACTCATCAACACGAATCGCAGCGGCGGGGCGGTTGTGCTCTTTCTGCGCCCGGCCAACGGGATTTACCTGCCGCCGAAGGTGATCCGCCTCGACGGCAAGAGCGCGGTAGAGGAAGTCGCCGTCGTCCAGAAGGATATGCCCAACTTCTTCATCGAAGCGATGACGATCGCCGACAGCCGGCTGCACACCGAATTGCGGGAAGTCATCGTCCCCCCCGAAAAGCGGGTCCTCAACGTCGCCGTGCTCCCCTCGCAGGAGGAGTACAAGCCCGGCGCGCCGGCGAAAGTCAAAGTCCAGCTCACCGATTTTTCCGGCAAACCGTTCGTCGGCTCGACCGTTCTGTCGATCTACGACAAGAGCGTCGAGTACATTTCCGGCGGGAGCAATGTCCCCGAGATCCGCGAGTTCTTCTGGAAGTGGCGCCGCCAGCACCACCCGCAGACCGAATCGACGCTCGACCGCCTGTTCTACAACCTGATCAAGGGAGGCGAAGTCGGGATGGCCAACCTGGGGGTCTTCGGCGATCAGATTGTCGAAGAAATGGCTAAAGACGGACGCGCTGTCTTAGCCGCCCCGCGCCGCGGCAGCATGATGATGAAAAGCCGAGGGGACGCGGCCATGATGGGGGGCGCCGCGCCCGCCGCGGCGGCGATGGAAGGGGCCGCCGCCGATGTCGCCATCGATGATGCGAAAGAAGGGGGTCAGGGGGGAGAAGCCCCCGGCGTCGCTGAGCCCACGATCCGCTCGCTGTTTGCCGACACCGCCTTCTGGGCCGCGTCGATTCTCACCGACAGGGACGGGACTGCCGAGATCGCCCTCAACATGCCCGAAAACCTCACCGGCTGGAGGGTGAAGGCGTGGTCGCTGGGGGCCGGCACGCGCGTCGGTCAGGGAGAGGCCGTCGTCGTCACGAAAAAGAATCTGCTTG
>JAGVKR010000742.1 GCA_020050375.1 Planctomycetales bacterium | reverse complement strand
CTCAATACGATTCACAATGTTGACTGCGTCGCCGGCATGCAGCAGCTTGAGGCCGGCACGGTCGATCTGGCCTTCGCCGATCCCCCGTTCAACATCGGCTACGACTACGACGTCTACGACGATCGCAAAGAGCGAGACCATTATCTCGACTGGTCGCGGCAATGGATCGCCGGCGTCCATCGCGCGCTGAAGCCGACCGGCACGTTCTGGCTGGCGATCGGCGACGAATACGCCGCCGAACTGAAAATTCTCTCGCAGGAGATCGGCTTCCATTGCCGGAGCTGGGTGATCTGGTACTACACGTTCGGCGTCAACTGCAAGAAGAAATTCAGCCGTTCGCACGCGCATCTGTTTCATTTCGTGAAGGACGCGAAGAAATTCACGTTCAATTTCAACGACAAGTCGATCCGCGTCCCGTCGGCGCGGCAGCTCGTCTATGCCGACGATCGTGCCAATCCAGACGGACGTCTGCCGGACGACACGTGGATTCTCCGCCCGCAGGACGTGCCCGATGGCTTTCGTGCCGACGACGACACGTGGTACTTTCCGCGCGTCGCCGGGACATTCAAGGAACGGGCCGGCTTTCACGGATGCCAGATGCCCGAGCAGCTCCTCGGGCGAATCATCCGTGCTTCAACCAACGAAGCAGATCCACCGGAACTGGTTCTCGATCCCTTTTCGGGGAGTGCCACAACGCTCGTCGTCGCGAAGAAGTTGAACCGCAACTTCGTCGGCTTCGATCTCTCGGCAGACTATGTGAAGCGCGGACGGAAGCGGCTGGCCGACGTAAATCCCGGCGACCTGCTGGAAGGGGCGGCGGAGCCGCTGCTCAGCGCCCCGAAGACGCCGCCAGAGCCTCGTCAGAAACAGCGTCGGCGAATCGTCGTCAAAAAGCCAATGCCGGCCACGCTATTCGATAAGATCGAATCGGCAGGAGCCTCCTGAACGGTCGGCGTTCTGGACTCCGCCGCAACGCGATCGCTGCCATCGGCACTGATCACGCAAACGCCAAGAGGCCCAAGTCGGCGAGATCGCGGCAGAAAGCGATCTGGTCGCGGCGGCGGACATCTTCGAAACCGACAAACGGTTCCAGCAGTCGCAGCCACTGGTCCAGCGACACCGGCCCGAATGCGGCCAGTTCCCGGACCCGTTCGAGAGCGTCCCCCTCCAGCACGACTGTGCGGATTTCCGTTCCGACCGGAAAGAACACCACGGTCGCCGGCAATATCGCCGATTCGTTGAGAAGTTCGGCCGTCTCAAACCGCGACCAGACCCGGATCGGGTTCGGGCGGATTTCGAGCGATCGATTCAGCTCCATTTCGTTCGCGAGCGTGTCGGCCAGGCTCAGCAATTCCTGAAAGCGGACATGGCCGAGTCGATTCTTGCGGGCCGCGTCTTCGACGGCGTGCCGGGCCCGCTGGCAGGCAATGTAGTCGCGCTGTTCAGGAAGGGGTGTCTGCGTTCGTTCAAGCCATTCGAGGAACCGCTCGCCGTCGCTCGCGCTGGTGTCATAGGCGGCCAGCGGAACAGCATAGACGAACTCGACGATCAGATCGGCCAGATCGCGGAAGGCGGGGGTCACAACTTCCAATTGCTGCGAGAGCGACTCGAAGCGCTTGTCGAGGCTGCCGTCGGTGAACAGCCTGACCCGTGCCTGGGTCGAGCCGGCAGCCAGATCGTCGAAGATGTCATTATTGTGTCCGCTCGCCAGTGACTGGGCCAGACGGGTCAACTGCTCGCGATACGTTTCCTGCTTCTCGATACGGGGATTCATATCGCCACCTCAATGTTTTCGGCGATGCTCCGGGCACGCTGGATGCCATCGAGAGAGACTGAGTCGTCGGGATGGACCCGGTCGCTCTCGATGAACACCGCGTCAACACGACCTTGCCCGAGCCGAAGGGCATGCCGGTGCAGATCCCAACAGACGTTGGGAATCAGATGCGAAGGGCTGTTGGTGTAGATCAGGACTACCGACCGAAAGCTTCTGCGTGTGGACGCTGACGTATTCGAATTCTCGATCGCCCAGATAGCGATCGATTCGCAGCGGGTCGTCGGCCCTCTCGAACGTGATCTCGACCGCGGTGATCGCCGGGTCGTCGAGGATCGACCGGACCTGCTCGCGAACGGCATAACCGAAGGCCGGCAACATGATCAAGATCCTCGAAGGCACACCCGCGAGCGGCCGGAAAGCAGCCCGTCTGCTCCGACACAGGCGGGCTGCCAAGTCTGTGAAAGTTCATGGAAATGACTGGGGACTGAGTCGGCGGAAAACTTCCGACTGTGGGCCGCGGGGTTTTCTCCGATCAGTCCCCAGTCGCAGCTTACAACTGAGGAAGAAATGCACAGTGCGTGCCGTTGATGGACTCATAGCAACACACCATCTGCATATCCTTTTATGAAAATGGGTTATGACGATTAGCCTGCCGAGGACTCCTGAACCTCGCGATGGAAAACTGTCGTCACTCTTACACGAAGCGCAATCAGATTGATTTTGTTACATCCAATTCACACGCCTTCATTGATCGATCGTAAACCAATCAATGACATGCTCTTAAGTCACTTATTCGCATGCGTACTAAATTTGGTGTTGCCGGCTGCCGAAATGCCGATAATATAACGGACTGACCAGTCAGTCCGTGTAATCGCGCTCACACGGGGGGTTTCAAATCATGTCGACCAGCACCAAAAAACGGGGGCGTCCGACGAGCCCCGAATTGCACGAGCGGAGGACGGAAGAGATCCTCTCCGCCGCGGCGAAGCTGTTTGCCGAGCGCGGCTACGCCGATGCCGACACACAGGAGCTGGCGGACCGTCTGGAAGTCGGCAAAGGGACCCTCTATCGCTACTTCTCCAGCAAGCGCGAACTTTTCCTGGCGGCGGCCGATCTGGGAATGCGGCGCTTGAGCGAACGGCTCGATGCCGTTCTGCCGCTCGACGGAGATCCGCTGGAATCGATGTCGCTCGGCATTCAGGCCTATTTGGAGTTTTTCGAGGAGCATCCTGAGTTTGTCGAGCTCCTGATTCTCGAACGGGCCCAATTCAAAGATCGCAAGAAGCCTACTTATTTCGAGCATCGCGAGCGTAACTCCTGCCGCTGGCACGAGGCGTTCCGTCACCTGATGACCGCCGGTCGCATTCGTGAGATGCCGGCCGAGCGTTTGCTCGAAGTGTTGGGCGACCTGATCTATGGCACCATGTTCACGAACTACTTCACCGGTCGAACAGGGGCGCACGGAGTCCAGGCGGAAGAGATTGTCGACATGGTTCTGAACGGGATACTCACCGACGGCGAACGGGAAAGGAGGTCGGCGAGCAGGCCGGCGCGTTGAGCGCGATCTGTTCTGCCGCAGTGTCATGAATTTCGGTAAACGTCTTCTCCGTTGGATGGGCACGCTGCTCGTGGTAGTTGCGTGCGGCGCCGGCTTTCTGGCGTGGCAGGGCATTCTGCCGGTGGCCCGCGGGCGCACGCGCGACGTCGCGACGCCACCTAAAGCAGTGGACTTCGCAAAGAAGGTTCCCGCGGCAGTCGCCGTG
>JAGVKR010000427.1 GCA_020050375.1 Planctomycetales bacterium | reverse complement strand
ACGCTCGCCGACGCCACCGAGGCCCGCACGCTGATTCAACGTCTGAATGCCGCGTACGAAGCGGTGGGCGCTCCTTTTCGGGTCGAACGGGTCGCCGTCGGATACCGGCTGCTGACATTGCCTCAATTCGCGTTCTGGCTCGGCAAGCTGCATCATCGCGAGGCCGAACTGAAGCTCTCGTCCCCGGCGCTCGAGACCCTCACGATCGTCGCCTATCGGCAACCGATCACGCGAGCCGACGTCGAAGCGATCCGCGGCGTGCAGTGCGCCGAGATGATCAAGCAGTTGATGGAGCGGGGCCTCGTGCGGATTGGTGGTGAGGACAATTCGCTCGGGCGTCCGTTTCTTTACGAGACGACCCGCCGGTTTCTCGAAACGTTTGGTCTGCGCGATCTCGAAGACCTGCCGCACGCGAACAAGCTTCGCCGTCCGGGTGGCACATCGGCCGCCCCGGCTGCTACAACTGCGGTGTCTGCCGTCGATTCGGTTGCGGCAGCGCAATCGCTCGACCAGGCGGGGTAGCGGCTCCTGTTGTCTTCGGCGCAGCCCATGGAACTTCCCGCGCTCATCGCCGCGTTGACTCAGCCGGCGGCCTATCCACTTCGCGTGACGAAAGTCGACGTCTGCCAGACGCACATCTCGGTGGTGTTTCTCGTTGACGAATTCGTCTACAAAATCAAGAAACCGGTCCGCCTGAGCTTTCTGGATTTCAGCACGCTGGACCTCCGACGCCAATTCTGCGAGCAGGAAGTCCACCTGAATCGGCGCCTGGCCGCCGACGTCTATCTGGGCGTCGTGCCGATTACGCAAACGGGCTCGCATCTACAATTCGAAGGCAAAGGCGAGCCGGTGGAATGGGCGGTTAAGATGCGTCGACTGCCTTACGAAGCGACGCTCGAATATCGGGTCGAGCAGGGGGACATCGATGCGCCGCAGGTCGAAACCTTGGCCGAGTGCCTCGCCGGCTTTCACGCGGCGGCCGACGCCGGCCCGCACATCGCCTCCTTTGGACGTTTCGAAAGCGTCGCGAGAAATATTCGCGAGAATTTCGTCGTCGCGGCGCCGATGGTTGGCCGAACCATCAGCGTCGTTGTGCATGATCGCTTGCGCACATTGACTGAAGATGCACTGATCGCGCAGCGGAATTTGATCGAGTCGCGCGCGGAGCGCGGCGTCCCCCGCGACACGCACGGGGATTTGCATCTCGACCATGTCTATTTGTTTCCCGCACAGTCGACGCCTGGCGATCTGATCGTCGTCGATTGCATCGAGTTCAACGAACGGTTCCGGTACACCGACCCGGTCGCCGACATGGCCTTTCTGGCGATGGACCTGCAGTTTCACGGACGCTGGGACCTCGCCCGTTCGTTTTGCGATGCATACTTTGCCAGGTCGGGCGATGCCGAGGGACGAGCGATTGTGCCGCTGTATTTGTCGTATCGGGCGGCCGTCCGCGGCAAAGTCGACGGCCTGCAACTGGGCGAGCCAGAGATTCCCGAATCGGCCAAGGCCGCCGCTTTGATCCGCGCTCATGGCCATTGGCTGCTGGCGCTGAGCAACCTTGAACAACCGTCGCGCCGGCCATGCCTGGTCCTCGTCGGCGGATTGCCGGGGACCGGCAAATCGACGCTGGCAAGACAGTTGGCGCAACAGGCTGGCTTTCAGGTGATCCGCTCGGATGTCGTGCGCAAGGAATTGGCGGGCCTCTCCGAAACGGCCGGCGGCGGCGGAGCTGTCGATGGCGGGATCTACACGCCGGACTGGACCAACCGCACGTACGCCGAGTGCCTGGAACGCGCCGAGCGAATGTTGTTCGCCGGCGAACGGGTGCTGGTCGACGCGACTTTTCTGCACGAAAGGCATCGGCAGAAGTTTCTGCACACCGCTCGTAGCTGGGGCGTGCGGGGATTGTTGTTCGTCTGTGAGACACCGCCGGAGATCGTCCAAAAGCGTCTCGCCGCGCGGACTGGGGACGCCTCGGATGCCGATTGGTCAGTTTACCAGCATGCCGCCCGGCAGTGGGACGAACCCGGCCCGGAAACGAGCCGGCATCTGCATCGGCTCAACACTGGCCCATCGACCGAAGCCGCCATCCAGCAGGCGCTGGCTGTCTTGCGCGAAACGCAGCTCGTCTGACAGTTGCGGTTTCGCCGTTGCGGCGGTTGCGGGATTCTCCGGCGATCGCTATCAAAGTCGATGAACCGAGTTTCCTTCGAACTTCGTAAGGCGGAGCATTCATGGCCGGAAAAGTGCGGATTGCGATCATCGGAGCGGGAGCCGTCGCCGACTATCATCACGTGCCGGGAATCAGGCTCGATCCCCGCGCCGAGCTGGTCGCGGCGTGCGATCCCAACGAGGCGCTTCTGGAAAAGCGCAAAGCCGGCTGGAACCTGACGCGGACCACCACGAGTTACGCCGACATCGCCGGCGATCCCAATGTCGATGCCGTCATCATCTGCACTCCCAACGACACGCACTTCCCGATCGCGAAGGCGTGTCTCGCGGGAGGCAAGCACGTCATGTGCGAAAAGCCGCTGGGGCTCGACTTCGCGCAGGCCGCCGAGATGTACCGTGCCGCCCGAGACCGCAATCTGCGGCATATGACCGCGTTCACCTATCGCTTTGCCCCGTCGATGAAATACCTGCGGCACCTCGTCACCACTGGCGACCTCGGAGTCCCGCGGCACTTCCGCAGCCAGCGGTTTCTCGACTGGCCGGAGACGAGCTGGGGCTGGCGGCAATACAAGAAGAACGCCGGCGCCGGCGACCTGTTCGACATGACGATTCACCACATCGACTATGCCCAGGATCTGATGGGGCGAATGACGTCGATTTGCGGCGCGGTGGCGCAGTTCGTGCCGCGCGACAAAAACCCCGACGGCACCCCCTGCCCGGCATCGGAAGTCGACGACTGGTCGGCCCTGATCTGCCAGTTCGACCGAGGAGGGGTGGGCGTGCTGGAAGGAACGACGCTCGCCAAGGGGTATCACTACGACGGCTTCGGGCACGATTGGGCCGAGGT
>JAGVKR010000012.1 GCA_020050375.1 Planctomycetales bacterium | reverse complement strand
CGAAAAGGCGGTTCCTGCTCCGCCGACAGAAGACGCGGCATTCATGCGGCGAGTGTACCTCGACATCGCCGGCAAGATTCCGGCCGTCGCCGACCTGCACGAGTTTCTCGGCGACACGGCCCCCGACAAACGGCGTAAGCTGGTCGACCGGCTGCTCGAGAGCCCGGCGTACATCATGAATTTCTCGAACGTCTGGCGTTCGGTGATGATGCCCGAGGCGGAGGCTGACTTGCAGGTCCGGTTTCTGATCCCGGCCTTCGAAGCGTGGCTGCGGAAGCGGCTCACCGACAATGCGAGCTACGATTCGCTCGTCCGCGAGATCCTGACTGTCACGGTCGATCCGCGGAATGCGGCGAACCCGTTTCAGGGGCAGGGGGATGTCACCCCCATCAGCTTCTATCAGGCGAAGCAGCTCAAGCCCGAGAACCTTGCGGCAGGGACGGCCCGGATTTTTCTGGGAGTCCGCATCGAATGCGCGCAGTGCCACGACCATCCCTTCGACGACTGGAAGCGCGAGCAATTCTGGGGCTACGCGGCATTCTTCGCCGGCATGGAGCGCGATGCCGGATCGCAACAACAGGGAGTGCTGAATTCGATCCGGGAGCTGTTCGACCGGCGGGAGCTGGTGATCCCCGGCACCGGTAAGCTGGTCAAAGCCGCCTATCTGGATGGGAGTGAACCTAAGCTCAAGTTCCGCGAAAGCGCCCGCGGAACGCTCGCCGACTGGATGGCCTCGGGCGACAACCCGTATTTCGCCAAAGCGGCGGCCAATCGCATGTGGGGGCATTTCTTCGGCGTCGGGATCGTCAACCCGGTCGACGATTTCACGGCCGACAATCCCCCCAGTCATCCGGAATTGCTCGACTTCTTGGCGCGAGAGCTCGCCGCCCACAAGTTCGACGTCAAGTTTCTGATTCGGGCCATCACAGCCAGTCGGACGTATCAGCTCAGCAGCCAGCAGACGGATTCCAGTCAGGAGAATCCGCGGCTCTTCGCCCGCATGTCTCTCAAAGGGCTGACTCCCGAGCAACTGTTTGACAGCATCGCGCAGGCGACCGGATTTTATGAACCCTACACGAATCGCGATCCGTTCTCGATGCAGAGCAACTCGCCGCGCGCCGAATTTGTGCAGACTTTCGACAACAGCCGCGACGCAGTGATCGAGCAGCAGACGACGATCTTGCAGGCCCTGGCGATGATGAATGGTCAATTCGTCGCCGATGCGACCAGCCTCGAGAAAAGCGCGACCTTGGCGGCCGTTGCCGAGTTCCCGCAGATGACGACGTCCGAGCGGCTGGAGTCGCTTTATCTGGCTGTTCTCAGTCGCACGCCGCGCCCCGACGAGCTGGAGAAGCTTGTCAAATATGTCGACGAAGGGGGAGCGGCGAAAGACATGAAGAAGGCCCTGAGCGACGTGTTCTGGGCGCTGCTCAACAGCAGCGAGTTTCTGCTGAACCGGTGACGGCGCGCCCAGGAGTTGCAGAGTTAAAAAGTTACAGAGTTGAAGAGAGCCGGGGCGTGCCGCCCCGAAGTTCGTTCGTGGAGAAAAGACGATGCCCCACCAATCGACATCGCATAACAACCTCAAGCCCCAAGCCCCAAGCCTCAAGCCTCGACGCTCCGCGTCGCCCCCCCTCTCCCGCCGCGACTGGTTGCGGCTGAGCGCCTGCGGGGCATTCGGCGTGTCGTTCTCGCGCTGGTTGCCGGCATTGGCTGAAGAAGCGGCGAAAGACAAGAACCGCAAACGGTCGTGCATCCTGTTGTGGATGACAGGCGGTCCCAGCCAAATCGACACGTTCGATCCCAAGCCCGGTCATGAGAATGGCGGTCCGTTCAAGGCGATTGAAACATCGGTTCCCGGCATTCAGATCGGCGAGTATCTCCCCAAGCTGGCGACGATGATGGAGCATTGCGCCCTCATCCGGGGAATGACGACCAAAGAGGGGGACCATACACGGGCCACGTATCTCTTGAGGACCGGTTACCTGCCACAGGGCCCCGTCCATTATCCCACGCTGGGATCGGTCTGGAGTAAGGAACTGAGCTCTCCCGAGGCAGAGCTGCCCAATTTCGTCAGTGTCGCGCCGTACCGCTTCTTCAGCCCCGCAGCCTACGGCCCCGGTTTTCTCGGCCCGCGGCATGCCCCCTTGATTGTCGGCGACGGCAACGCCAATGGTGGCCGTGGTAACACCGACTACGAAAAAGCGCTCCGCGTGAAGAATCTCGATGTGCCGACCGGCGTTGTGGCCGAGCAAACCGACGCGCGGCTCGATCTGCTCGCCGGCCTGGAGACTGATTTTCTGGCCCGGCACCCCGGCATTTCGCCGACCAGTCATCGAACGGCCTATCAGGCTGCGGTGCGGATGATGCGATCGGAGGCGGTGAAGGCCTTCGACCTGAGCCAGGAACCGGATGCGATCCGCGACGCGTATGGCCGCAACCAGTTCGGGCAGGGCTGCCTCTTGGCGCGACGCCTTGTCGAGCGGGGCGTGCCGTTCGTCGAGGTTTCGCTCAACGGCGTGAATGGCGCGCAGGGTTTTGGCTGGGATACGCACACCGACAACTTCGATGCCGTTCAAAAGCTGTGCGAAGTCCTCGACCCGGGCTGGGCCACGCTGCTGGAAGACCTCAAGACGCGTGGTCTGCTCGACACGACGCTTGTCGCCTGGATGGGCGAGTTCGGGAGAACGCCGACGATCAATGCCAACAAAGGTCGCGATCACTATCCCAATGCCTGGTCGACCGTGCTGTGCGGCGGCGGAATCAAAGGGGGGCAGGTGGTCGGCTCGACCGGCAACGACGGCAAAATGGTTTCCGATCGACCAGTGCAGGTGGGAGACTTTCTGGCGACGGCGTGCCTGGCGCTGGGAATCGACCCGATGAAACAGAACATGTCGAACGTCGGCCGCCCGATCCGCATCGCAGACCCGGAAGCCAAACCCATGCACGAAATCGTCGTCGCCTGAAGCCCGCCAGCCAGCGAGCGGCGGGCTTAATGCCCGCCGACTTCGCAAATCTCCCCGTTCGTTCGCCGATGTAGATCCAACGTCCGCGAAAGAAAAGAGTTTCTGATGCGTCACCATCCCCGTCATGAAGATTTCGGGACGGATGCCAAAACGGCGCTGCCTGACAACGATTGAGGGCTCTCATGTTTGCTCGGCGGCCGGCCTGCGTGATTTTCCTCCTGTTGGTGGCGTTGCACCCCGCGACGTGGGCCGACGACGATCGTCCCCCGGCTCCTAATGTGCCCGAGAGATTCGAGCCCGACGACGCGCACGATGTGCTCTTCCTCGCCTCCGAGCGACCGATCTTCATCCGTTTGCACGTGCAAGTCGACGGGCGGAGTTTTCGCAGTGCGTGGCGCGATTTCGGCGAGAAACTGTTCCACGAGCTCGACTTCAACGGAGACGGAATCCTGGCCGGCCCCGAGTGGGAAAGCATCCCCAGCCCCGATCTCCTCGTCGACGGGACGGTGCGGGGGAGCCCGCAGGGGGCCGACTCGGTTCGAGCCAATCTCGACGTTGCTCCGCCGGACGGTCTGATCACGCGACAGGAGTTCACCGATTATCTGTTGGCCCGCGGCATACGGGCCTTATCGCTGGAGGGAGTGGGACCGGACCGAACCGGGTATGGCGTCGGTCCCGGCGGCGCCGGTGAGCAATTGTTTGCGCGTCTCGACACCGATCAGGACGGCCGGCTCTCCCCCGACGAATTCGCCGCCGGTCCGCGTGTGCTGGCGCGGATCGACTTCGACGACGACGGCTCGTTCAGCCTCAATGAACTGCAACTTGGGCGGGTCAACAGCGTGGCTCAATTTCAAACGGTCACCGATCCGCGCCGCACCGTTCGGCCCGCCCAGTTCATCGATGTATCGCCGGCCGAATCGGGAGACGCGATCGCGCGTCAACTCCTGGACCACTACGACCGAGAAACGCCGTCGGCCGGTCCGGCTCAGCCCACGAAGGCGGGCGACGACCGGCTCAACCCGGCCGAACTGCTCCTGCCCGGTGACCTCTTTTCGCAGCTCGACAAGAACACCGATCGCGAGCTCGATTTCGACGAATTGCGAGAGATCGGTCGAAGCGTGCGGCCCGAGCTGGAGATCGTCGTTCGCATTGGCCGGCGCGAAGAGGGCCAGCCCGGCATTGCGGTTTCGAAGAAGGATCCGATCCTGTCGGCCGACGTTCGCAGTTCCGGGTCGGGGCAGGTGGCCATTCTGATCGGTGGAGAGCAACTCGAGATGGCCGCTGATGGCGCGGAATCGAGCTCGCCCTTGCGCGCCCAGTTGCAGCAGCAATTCAAAGGCGCCGACCGCGACAACAACAACTATCTCGAACGGAATGAAGCGCAACGGAGCGTATTCGGCCAGGTGTTCGATTCGATGGATGACGACGGCGACGGCAAGTTGTTCGAGCGCGAGATGCTGGCGTACGTCGGGCGGCGCGAAGCGGCGGCCGGAAGCCGCTGCCTGATGGCTGTCGCCGACCAGGGACGCAATCTCTTCGAGATTCTCGATGCCAATCGCGACGGGCGACTGGGACCGCGCGAGCTCCTGACTGCCGCCGGACGACTCAGCGCCTGGGACTCCGACAAAGACCAGCGGCTGGCGGAGCGCGAGATTCCAACGCATTACCGGATCGCATTCCGAAGGGCCCAGCCGAACATTCCGGGGCTGCCCTTTGTCGCGACCGTTCGCACGCGGCCTTCACCCGGACCGGCGACAGCCGACCCGGCCGGGCCGGCATGGTTCCGCAAGATGGACAAAAACCGGGACGGCGATATCTCGAGCCGCGAGTTTCTGGGGCCCAAAGCCCTCTTCGAAAGACTCGACGCCAACCACGATGGTCTGATCGACATGGCGGAAGCGGCGACGAGTGGGAATGACGCCGAGGCGACGGGAAATTGAAACCACGAATCGCGGACTCAAAGTCCCGGCTTGACGACGGGAGGGGGCGGCGGAGCGGCGGGCTTCGGTGAATTCTGTTCGGCCGACTTGTTGCTCGCCTTGAACTCCGCCTCGGCGGCTGCGTCTTCTGCCGCGATCTGCTTCAGCTCGGCGATCTCTTCGCGCAGCTCCTTGAGCTTGTCTTCGTCGAGGTAGTCTTTGATCAGCGTTGCGGTTTCGTCGCACAGTTTCTGAATTCGCACTTCAGTGATCTTGTCTTTACGGGAGCGGGCCGTTTTCAGCCCGTTGAGTCGGATGGCGCTCAGGTCGGCGGCGAACGCCGGGGCTTTGGGCATGTTCGTCAATTGCTTGAGGTAATTGTCGACGTCGTCCCAGCCCCGATCCTTGGCGCGCTTGCGGGCCAAAGCGGCCACGACAGCGCGCTTTGCGACGGTGTCGACCAGTTCCGATTGCAATTGTGCCACCTGGCCTTCGACTTCCAGACGCAGGGAGTCGTCGGGAAGTTCGAGGCTCTGTTCGGGCCGAATGCCGGGAACGAACGGCACGCGCGCCAGCAGGTTCTGCCCGCTACGGACAAACAACCAGACCGGTTTCTGGAACGACTCGGCAGCCGGAATCCACACCTGACCATTCCGGTCGGTGACGAATTTGCGCGGCTGCTCGGCGTCGACGGCCGGCTTGTCGGCCGGCGCGGGTTGCGAATCGGCGGAGACTTCGACTTCAACCCCGCCCAGGGGGCGGCGCTCGGGCGGGCGAGTGACCAGAGTCAGGCGTGTCGTAGCGACCTGGCGCGTGACCTCGAGTGCCACAACGTCGATCCGGCGTCGGCGCGCCGAAAAGGCGGAACGCAGGCCGCTGGTCACAGTGCAGGCACTGGTTCCCAACTCGACGGCCTCGACTGTAAGGTAAGTCCAGGGGACCTGTTGAATCCGCTCGACCACCTGGTCTTTGTTGAAATACCGATAATAGGCCTCGAAAAGCGAACCTTTGCGCAAGGGTTGCCAGCTCGCGTCATGCGGCGTGAGCGCCCCCCCCCGCGCCCGCAACACAACCGGCCCTCCTTTGGCCTGGGTGACGGTGGCCACGGGACGGAACAGAGCCCGCAGCAAATTGACACCACGGTTCGCGACGTCGCGTCGCTCCGGAAAGCTCTGCTCCTGGAGCGGCCCAAGCTGGGCCGTTGCGGCATCCCATTCGCGCCCGGCAATGCGAAATCCCCCCCCGATCGATTCGATCGACAGCAGGTGCAATTTGTCGAGATCGGCGGCCGAGTAATCGGTAGCGACCTGCTCGGCGCGCAGGCGGCGGAGCGGCTCGATTCCGGCGAGTCGAGCTTTGCGATCTTCGCCGATTTCGAATTGCCATAGCGAAGCCGCCGATCGATCGATGCCATTGCGCAGGTCTTCCAGCACCGCTTTGCGGAAGGCTCCGCCCATTTCGGGACGCACGGCGAACGACACTTCCACGCGGACGCGGTAAGGTTGCAATTCGAGCGCTGGCGGCGGAGCATCCGCGGCAGGAAGCGGCTGGATGGCGATCGGCCCCGCGAGCACCATAGCCAGCGCGCAGAGCGCCGCGCCCGTTCTCGCCGGATTGTAAAAACAGGACGGGATGGGCCTCAATCGCGAGAATACCACGGTTCGACTTTCCAACGTTCGATCGACTGGTAAGGAAACAAGGGGCGTTCGGGGACGTTCCGAATATTTTTCCTCGCGACAAAATGCGTGTCGATCTCCCAGAGCGGAATCAGATGCACTTCCGCCCACAATTGTCGGTGCAGCCGGTGCAACAACTCTTCGGCACTCCGCCAGTCGCCGATGCGATCGAGCTCGAGCAGGTCGTGCCGGAGCCAGGTCGGGAGATAACTCAGCGTCGACGTTTCGGTG
>JAGVKR010000346.1 GCA_020050375.1 Planctomycetales bacterium | reverse complement strand
TCCCACAGCCGCGCGGTCTTGTCGTATGAGGTTGAAAGCAATCGCTTGCCGTCTTTCGAAAAGGCGACGTGCAGGACGGCGTCGGTGTGGCCGGTGAACTTCGTGACGGTCTCGCCCGTTTCCGGATTCGCAGTTCGCAGGTAGCCATCGCGGTCGTTGCTGCCGGTGGCGATCAGCGGTTGCGTGGGAGAGCAGGCCACGCCGTGAACGTACAGCCCGCCGTGGGAGATCGATTTCAGGTGTTTTCCGGTGGCGGTCTCCCAGACGTCTGCCGTCCGGTTCCAGCCGCCGGTGACGAATTGCTTTCCGTCGGGAGCGAAGGCGACGGAATCGAGGGGCGCATCGGTTTGCACGTCGCGGACCGACTGCCCGCAGAGATACATCAAGCGGCCCCATTCCCAGTTTTGCAGCTCGGGGCGGCAGCCTTCGAGCAATTCGCGGGCGCTGCCGAAGGCGTTCTCGTCGATTTTCGCCGAGGCCAGGCCGATGCGGGCGATGTAGGCTTCGTACTCTTCCTTCTTCTTGGCCAGCTCGGCTTTTTGCCGCTCTTCTTCGGCCCTGGCCTGAGCGACACGGGCCTCTTTTTCGGCGGCGACGGCAATGTCGCGCTGCTGACTGGCATCCTTCTCGGCGACGATGGCCTTGTCGCGCTGATTGCTGGCCTCCTTTTCGGCGACCACAGCTTTGTCGCGCTGATTACTGGCCTCGGTCTCGGCGACGACGGCCTTGTCGCGCTGGTCACTGGCATCCTTTTCGGCGACCACGGCCCGGTCGCGCTCGCTACGGATCCAGAAGAAGGCGACGGTGACCGATACGACAAACAGCGCCACCATCCCGGCCGCGAGCCGCTTCAGGGCCTGCAGGCGTTGCTGCCGGGCGTCGCGTTCGCGCTGGGCCGATTTGAGCCGGCCCAAAAGCCCGGCATGTTCGGCGTTGCCGGCGTCGAGCAGCGAGGCCCCGAGGTCAAAATCGCCTTTCCCCAGGGCGCTGGCCGCGTACTTGAGCTGGACTTCGCCCAGTCCCGTCCGGGCGCGGGTGTTGCCGTCCCACATCGCCAGCGACTCTTCAAAGGCAAACATGGCTCGCGAGTAATCGCGATAGTCGTCGGATGTTTGCGCCTTTTGAAACTCTTCGACGGCCCGTGTCGAGAGGGCGATGCTTTCGGTGTGCGACTGATAATCGCGGATCGCATCCTGAAACTCGCGAACATTGGCGTAACGGTCTTTGAACTCCGTGGCCATCGCCTTGAGGGCGATGTCGATCAGCTCACCCGACTTGTCGGTCGGGCGGATGTCGTTCTTCGCCGCGGCGAACAGGCACTGCATCGTGTTCTTGCCAGTGTGCGGCGGACGCCCCGTGAGGATTTCGTAGAGGATCGCTCCCAGCAGATAGACGTCACTGGCGAAGCAGATTTTTTCCAGCGGGCCGCTGGCCATCTCGGGCGCCATGTAGGCGGGCGTGCCCCCCATGCTGTGGGCGGGCGAAATCGTGTCGTTCTTGGTGTAGCCCTCGGCCGGAAGGGCCAGGCCCCAGTCCATGACGAGCACTTCGCCGAAATCCCCGAGCATTACGTTCTCGGGCTTGAGATCGCGATGGATCACGCCACGGGCGTGGGCGAAACCCACGGCGTCGGCCACTTTCATCAGAATCTCGAGATTCTCGGTCTGAGACTTCTGAGGCAGGAGCTTCATCCACGGCGTGCCCTTGACCTTCTTCATCGCATAGAAGAGCAACCCCCGCTCGCTTGTGCCGACATCGTAGATCGGAACGATGTTGGGGTGGTCGAGATCGCCGGTCACGACTGCTTCCGCGAGGAACTTCTGCCGCTGCCGCTCGTCGCTCGACGTGCGGGGCTTGAGCATCTTGACGGCGACCGATCGATCGACCGAAGTTTGCCGGGCGTCGTAGACGACCCCCATCCCCCCTTCGCCCAGGACGCGAATCAACTCGTACTCGGCCTGTTTGCTCGGAACGGATTTTTCGCCCGGCGAGCTCAATTGCCGCTGCTTGATGACCAGCGACGACCCGGCAATCTCCTGACTCTGCGTCGCTCCCTTGATCGTCATCCCGGGGTTGTTCGGTCCCTGGAAAGCTCCCGACCACATGGTCTGCATCGTTTTGATGGCGTCCTGCGGAAGCTCCTCCGAGAGCATCGTCTTGCCGGAGCCGTCGTCGGTCCAATCTTCGGACATGACCGTTTGCTGGTTCCCGACGTCCTGTCCCGCCGCGCCACCAACTTCCGACGACGAGAACTCATCGGACTGCACCGTCTGATCGACATTGGCCGCATCGAAATCTTTGGATTCGACCGTCTTGCCGGAGTCGTCGCCGGCCTGGGACGGCGCGCCGCTGGCGTCTTCCGACCACGAGAATTCGTCGGATTGCACCGTCTTGTCGATCGCCGCCGGGTCGTGCTCGTCGGACTCGACGGTCTTGCCCGGATCATCGCCTCCAACCGGGGCCTCCGACCAGGAGAACTCATCCGACTGCACGGTCTTGTCGATGTCGCCGCCGCTGCGTTCGACCGGTGCGGGCGGGACCACCGCTCCGCCGGCAAGCTCGGCCGATTCGATCGTCGCCTGCGGGTCCCCCGGCCCCCCGTCATTGTCTTCCGAATAGGTGCGGTCGACGTCCGAGACGAGCCCTTTGCCGCAGTTCGGACATTTTTCCGGCGTGGCCGGAAGGTGGCTCAGGTTGGCGTAGCAGAACGGGCAATGGGTCATTGAGACTGGCTCCCGCACCAACCCGTTAGCCGGGATGGCGACCGTGGATGCGAAACAATCCGACGCGTCCGCTCCCTCGGCATTCCGGCGATCCGTCGCGCACGCAGTTCTCTAGTCGAAACTTCGATTCGTCAATTTCCACAACCGTCGACGGGGGACCATGCCGCAGTCCTGGATGTGAACCGCCGCCGCACCCGCCGCGCGAGTCGGGCTCCCTTCGACAACCGGGAACTCTGCGGATCGCCGAGCGTCGAATCGACGCGCTCGGCCCACGATCGCCGGATCGGGATCATCCCCATCGCCGCTGCCCCGCACGCGACCGAAACATCGGCGCCCATAGTCAATTCTAGCTCAGATTCCGTGGGATTTGCGGCCATAATCGACGGTTCCGGCACGCCGACCGTCTCGCCAACGGTCAAAGCCGGCAGCCAGGACAGATCGTTTTCGTCCGCATCGGACTCGCCGTCCGTGCCAGCAACCACAGTCGACTCCACCTCTGCCGCATTTGGCTGCCAGGCGCCTTTGGCGTCGATTTCGACGTCGGCCGTGGGAGGCTTGTCCTGGCCCCCTTCGCTCGCGTCGGCCGGTTTGCCGCCGCGAAGGTTCACGTCGATCAGCAGACGCACGCGTTGTTCGCCGATTTCACGCAGGTAGATTTTGTAGTGGCCGTCGGGCAGGCGGCGGAACAGCCCTGGCAGATCGTCGAGCACGCTTTCCTCGAGCACGACCGGGTCAGACTCGATTCCCTGTGGGTTGACGGTGACCAGCAGCACCTGTCGCGCTTCGATCACGGCCTCTTCGAAGGTCGCCCCATCGCGCTCGAATCCACCTGAATCCAGTGACGACAAGCCCGGCGAATCGAACAGGTAAGTCAGCACCGGGAGCGCCGGGAAGAGCGGTGGGATGATGTGCAGCGCGGTGTCGATGCGGAAGATTCCCAATCCTTCGCCGGGTGTATTCGTGAACGTCGTGACGATGTCGAACTCGTTGCCGATCGTCTTGCTGTCGGTGGTGTTGATCGTAAACGTCACTGGCGGTTGCTGCATGCCGACGAAATGGCTGTTCGGATCGTCGAAGACGGTGACGGTCACCGGAATCGGCGCCGACTGATCGCTCGCATTGGGATTGGCGGTGTACGTGTGCGTGAACGTAAACGTCCCCGGATCGTCGAAATAGAACGTTTCGACCGTGCCGTCCGCCCAGTCGACGGTGATCGTGAAATTGTGTGCCCCCGGATCGCCGAAAGTGCCCGTCAGAGTCGCCAATCCCCAGGCAGTCAACTGCGGCACATCCACACCCTCCAGCGCCGGGTAAATCGTGCTGATCGCCCCGACTCCCGTCTGGATGATCACGCTCGTCCCGATGACGACGATGCGCTGCGCCAGGCCGAAGATCTCGCCGTCATTTTGAGTCATCACGTCGACACCGGACCCGGTATCATTGATCACGAGATCGGTGCCGCCGTTCAGATAGATGTCGCCGCTGCCTCCGATGGCCTGCACGACGGCATTCAGCGTGAGGTGGTCGTCGTTGCCGCCGTTGGTGAGAGCCGTGAGCGTGATGTCGCCCCCGCCGTCGTTGGACACAAGGGCGTTTACAATCATTGACCCGTTGTTGATCACCTCGATCAAGCCGCCGCCGGCATTCTGAACACCGGTGACGCTGTTGACGATCCCGATCGACAGCAGACCGGCGACGTCATTGAAGATCCGCACGTTGCCCGAGGTGCTGTTGAACGCCGCCAGTGTATTGACGGCCGTTTCGAGTTGATCGCCGCTGCCGATCCCGAGGCTCGCCTGAAGGGCCAGGCTGTCGGCGGTGATATTCATCGCCGCTCCGTTCCCGTCGACAATCGCCGCCGCATCCGATTTCAAATCGACGATCGCCCCGGGAGCCGCGATTCCCTGATTGAGAAACAGATTCCCTCCGGCTTCGATCGTGACATCGGATCCCGCCGTCGTGATTCCAATGGTGCTGTTCACCGTGCCGACCGCCAGATCGTTCAGATCTCGGTAGTTCAGCGTTCCGACCGTGTTTGCGGCAAGGGTCGTCACGTCGTTGCCGGGATTCGTGAAATTGAACCCGGCGCTGCCGATCAGCTCGAGCCCGGCGGCAAGAATGTCGGCTCCCGCCTGCTGCGTGCCGTTTCCACCCAGATTCAGCGTGACGTCACCTCCGTTTGTCACCAGCCCGGTGACTCCATCCACGATCGCCACCATCAGATCGTCCGTATCCTTGAAGGCGAACGGCTGGGAAGCCCCCGTCAGATTGGCGGCGAGCAGATCGACGTCGTTCGAATTGAGCAGCGAGACCGGACCAACGGCGGAGATCGCCAGCTCATTCTCGATGATCGCCCCGGCGCCACTCGTTCCGACGCCGTCCCCGGTGAAAAGATGAACTTGTGTCGTTCCGCCCGGACTGACAACCGCGCTGAGCGTGATCTGTCCCGACGCCAGGGCGTCATTGCGACCGATGTGGAGCGTGTCGGCCGTGATCAGGTCGAGCTCGCTGTCGGTGAGGCTCAGCTTGCCCGCAGTGTTTGTTCCCAGATCGATCTCGCGTCCGAGCGTCAGATTTTGGACGGTCACGAGACTCCCCGTGACGCCGGCATTCACGGCGATGCCGTCCGTCGTCAGCAAAACGTCGGCGGTGCCAGCCGCCACCGCCTGATTGATCGTCAGATCGGTCGCCGTCACGGTGATGTCGCCGTCGTTCGTCGTGACGCCGCTGGTCGCGGTGAACAGGGCGTCCGGGCTGGCCGACACCGAGCCGATCGTCAGGTCGTCGGTGTCGAGGAAGCTGATCTTCCCGCCGGCGAAAGCGTTGCTGGCGGCCAGCGTGTTGACGTCGTTGGCTTCGGTC
>JAGVKR010000210.1 GCA_020050375.1 Planctomycetales bacterium | reverse complement strand
GCAGGATATGCCGCCCTTTTTCATTTCTTCAATCGGACACGACTTTCGACAATCACTCGGCAGTCTATGGTTACGCCCACTGATCCCGGGGAGACCGTGAGCTCTGCCGCTCAACGCTGCCCGACGCCGCAAACAATTGAGCGAATGCTTGCGGGCGAATTGGATGGTCGGTGGGCGGCGGAAGTGAATCTGCATTTGGAACGCTGCGATCGCTGTCTCGAGAGTGCTATCCGGCTGTCCCCGCAACTCCCTGCCGTCCTGACGCCCGGATTCCTCGCGGTAAATCAGCTTTATCGTCCGGTTGCGGAATGGCGTCCCAGGATTGCGGGTTACGATGTCGTTCGAGAGATCGGGCGAGGCGGCATGGGGGTCGTGTATCTGGCTCGCCACTGTGCCCTGAATCGCAACGTGGCGATCAAGGTCATCTCGTCCGGGCGTCTGGCCGACGCGAAGGCCGTTGCTCGATTGAAGCGGGAAGCGGAAGTCATCGCCCGGATCAATGACCCGCATGTTGTGCAGGTGTTTGATATCGGGCAGACGGACGAACTACCGTTTCTCGTCATGGAGTACGTGCAGGGTCGGCGGTTGTCCGATACGCTTCGCGCATCGCTGCCGTTGCCGCGAGAGGCTGCCGCGCTGGTAGCGACTCTGGCCGCCACCGTCTCCCGGTTTCACCGCCAGGGAGTTGTGCATCGCGATTTGAAGCCGGGGAATATCCTGCTGGCAGAGCCGTCCGTTGCCGGCGAGATTTCGGCTTCATCCTGGCTGTCGGAGCGAATTCCGAAGATCTCCGATTTCGGACTGGCACGATTGCTTTCGTCCGACACAACGCAGACAACCTCATGTGAGATTGCCGGCACACCGAGCTACATGGCGCCGGAGCAGGCACGCGGGGCGAGTGACGTCGGCGTGCCGGCAGATGTCTACGGACTGGGGGCGATCCTCTACGAACTGCTGACCGGTCATCCACCGTTCCAATCGCCAAGCACGTTCGACATCCTGCAACAGGTGCTGCATCGCGAGCCGATTGCACCGACTTCGATTCGCTCGGGAATTGCTGTCGATCTGGAAACGATTTGTCTGAAATGCCTGGAAAAAGAGCCCGGCGATCGCTTCACGACGGCGGGAGAACTGGCCGACGAATTGGGGCGTTTTCTGCGCGGCGAGCCACTGCGCATCCGTCCGGTACGCCTGGGGGAACGAATTCTTCGCTGGTCGAAGCGCCACCCGGCGCGGGCTGCCTCGCTGGTGATGGGCCTCGTCGCGTGCATGGCGACTGTCGGCTTCGCCGCCGCGTATCCATTCGCGATCGAGCAGCAGCGGCTCGTATCGATTCTCCAGGCGGAGCATCAGGAGACGATCCGGGCGTTGAAGCAGGCGGATGCGTACCGCCGCACCGCGGAGGAGGCCACCACGACACTCGCGGTGAAGCAAGCCCTGGATTTGTGTACGGACCGGGATCCCGGACGCGGACTCAACTGGCTCGCGCGATCATTGAACTTGTCGCGCGATAATCGCATTGAGGCCTCTGTCGCGATCCGCCGGAACCTGTCAGCATGGGCCACGACCGTGCATCGCCTCGTCGAAATTGTGCCGAATCGCCGTGAATTGGGAAAACTGACCGTCAGCGCCGACGGACAGACCCTGGCTGCCGGCACCTGGGGCTGCGACATTCTCATCTGGAACCTGAATGCTTCCCCGGCGACGGCCCGAGTTCTGAATCAGCCTTCAGCCGTGACGGCGCTGGCCTTTGCAAAGAACGGACGCTGGCTGGCGACCGGCGGATTCGACGGAAGCGTCAGTCTGTGGGATATCGACCAGGGAACGCTCACCGCCCGCTGGGACGCCCATCGCCAGCAGGTCACGGAGATCTTGTTCATCGACGGGGATCGGAAGATTCTCAGCTCCGGCAAGGACGGGCTGGTGCGGTGCTGGGAAACGGCAGGCCAACGGCCGCTCGACGCCGAGCTATTGCATCCGGCGCCTGTTTTGTCTCTGGCGCTCACAAAGGGTGAGTCCACATTGCTGACGAGCTCTGCCGACGGTCGGCTCCGACGGTGGGACTTGTTGACCGGTCACGAATTCGGCGACGGGCTGGCGTATCTGGGCCGAGTGAACTGCGTCTGCGCGAATGCGGACGGAAGTCTGTATGCCTTCAGCCGGGCCGACGGAACAGTTCAGGTGTTTGCCTCGGATGACGATCGTCCCCGCGGCGCGACGATACAGCACGCCGCGCCAGTGAGCTACATGGCATTCAACGGCGACGGCCAGACACTCTCAATCGCGTACATGGACCATACGGCGCGAATCTGGAATTGGCACACCGGATTGCAGTGGGGATCAGCGCTCGAGCATGAGGACGAAGTCTCGGGACTGGTCGTCAGTCACCAGGGCACTCGCGCCGTTACTGTCGGAGACGATCAGACCATTCGATGCTGGGAACTGGCAACTCCCGAACCCGTTGAGATTGTCTCCGTTGAAGTGGAGCTGCCCGAGGACCTCGTTCGGAACTGGCCGGGACGTCAATCACTCGGCATGCGCTGGCGGGAGTTCACGCAGAAGGTTGGATACTCGCCTGACGGCCGCATCGCCTTCACCGTGGCCGGCGATGCGATTGAATTACAGAAAACGCGAGCCATCACCCTGTGGAATCCGATCACGCAAAGCGCCATCGGGGCGCCGCTCTCGCATGAGGGCGTCATCACTGACGTGGCATTCAGCGGGGGCAGCCGGAGCGTAGCGACGGCCGACGCAAACGGGACCGTCAAGCTCTGGAACGGCGTCGATGGGTCGCAGCTGTCGGGCCCGTTGCCGCACGACGATCGCGTGAGATCTGTCGCCTTCTCTCCAAATGACAAT
>JAGVKR010000136.1 GCA_020050375.1 Planctomycetales bacterium | reverse complement strand
GCATCGGGAAAGTTCAGGATGCGGCAGCCGGTGACATCACGTTGTTCGCCGACGGCGGCGATCCGGCCGTTGCAGATGGCCACGCTGCCGCGGGTGGTGCGCAGGCCGCTCGCGGGGCATACCACAGCGCCCGCGTGAATCAGCAGATCGGGTGGTGGCGTCACGACTCGGCTGCGCCTCGCGGCTAAACAGATTTGTCCCGCGCTGTTACTGAGGCTTGCCCATGGCGCGCATAATCCGCTTCTGCAATTCGGCGGTGTCGACGCTGCGGTCGATTTTCATGACCTGCACACGGGGCTTGGCGGCCTGGGCCGCTTCGTCGAGTGACGCGATCGTCGCTTCGACACTTTCGAGGACCGGCTCGGGAGCCGACACGACCAGCGTTTTCGAGCCTTCGTCAATCCCGATCGAGAGCTGCCCCTTGTAACGGACGAGCGTTTCGAGCTTGTCTTTGCCCGGTTTCGACGAATTGAAGGCGAAGGTGTACGTCGTTTCGATCGGGCGCTGGGTCCGTTGCCCGGCTTGCTGGGCGGCGTCATTGGCGCTCAGCAGATCGCGATAGACTTCCCTGACGGTCTCGGCGATCTGCTTGACCTGGCCGTGCCTGATCCGGATCAGCCGCGTGAGGCGCGGGGCGTGTGCTTCACGCGCCTCGGGTTTGTCGTAGAGCTCGATCAGATCTTCGATCGATTTGAGCTGCTCGGCGTCGGCGCCGACCGCGAGGATCGAATTCGTGTCGAAGTCGACAATGAATTTCGGCTGCCGGCGGGTCGGCTGCTTGCGGCTCTCGTCGGAGCGGGGGCTGTTGATCCACCGCCCGACGCTGGGGTCGTACCAGCGGGCCGCCTCGGCGGGAGTCTTCTGCTTCTCTTCGGCTTTCTGTCGTTCGTCGAAAAACTGCTTGAGGTTTTCGGCGATTCCATAGGCCCAGCTCGATTTGTGTTTCATGCGGAAGACATGGAAGTCCTTCGCGGCCGGACCGATCTCGCCGACCAGCTTCTGCACCAGCTCAACCGCGGCGGGGTCCTCCGACACGATGATCAATCGCCCGGCGGCGTCACGATCGACACGGACCGCAGCGGGAGCTGCGGGTTTCGCGGCGGGGTCCGCCGTTTCTTTCGCGGGCGTTTTCGGCTCGGGGGCGGGTACGAAGTTCGGGGCGACGGCTGCCGTCGATTTTTCTGTCGGTTGCGGTGTCGCGTCATCGGCTGCGGCGAGTTGGACCAGCCGCAGTTTCTGTGGATCAATCGGTCGCGGCGCCTTCTTGTCAGAATCGGTTGGATCATTCGCAGCCGCCGCGGGAGGACGAGCTCTGGTCGGCGCCGCCGGAACGGGGGGCGCCTCGGCCTTGGGTGGTTTCAGTTCTTCGGCGGTGGCGCCAGGGCCGAGCTCCAGCGGATTCGGAGCGACTCCCGGCCAGACTTCCTTCAGGCGGCGCAAAATCTCGCTGGCCTTTTCGGGGCCGAGGGTGTCGATCACGCGGACGGTGGATTTCGTGGGTTTTTCGGCGTTGGGGTCTTCACCCAGTTCTGTCAGCAGATTCCGAACGTCTTCGAGCTCCTGGTCGTTGACCCACAGCAGCAAGCGGTTCTTTTCGACGTCGGCGACGACGCGGAAGCGGCGCGGTTCATCTTCGGCAGCGCGGCTCGTTTGCAGCTTCTTGCTGTCGCCGCCTCCCATCACCAGGTCGATCGAGCCGGCGACATAGTCGGCTTCGAGGCGATTCAACGGGATCACCCGGAAGTTGCGGAGCGTGCCGTCGAGCTTGTCGATCAGCGTGCGAATCGTCAGATGGTCGGCGAGATTGGCGTGAGCGACGATCGCGCGATTCTTGCGGTCGACCTGCAAGCGGGTCTCGGGATCGAGATCGGCCAGTTCCTGCAGCATGCGGAGCAGGGCTTCGGGCTCGGCGACCGCCAGCGGGTAGACCTGCACCCGATTGGAGTTTCGCAAAACCGACCGCGTCCGGTCATTCGGGTTGTCGATGACCTTGATCGCTTCGGTGATGATCGCCATCTGATCGGCCGGCGCGTGGGCCAGAATGCTGTTGTCGCGGACGTTGGCGACGAGATACACCGGCGGCACCTGCTGCTTGTTGGGTTGCCCCGGCCCCGCAGGGACGCCGGCTTCTTTCATGATTTTTGCCATCTGCTGCATGAGGGCCGTCGGTTCGGTGTTCGACTGCGTTGCCTTGTCGAGACCGAGCAGCTTCTGCAATTGCGGCTGCACTTCCGCCGCTTTGACGTGTTGCAGCTTGAACTCACGGACGAGTCGCTTCGGGCCGCGCGGACCCTGTTCGTCGCCGAGCAGCCTGGCGATCTCGCGGAGATTGGCGACGGCGTCGATCGCTTCGAGACGATTGGCCGATTTGAGCGCGTTGAGCTTGCCGTTGGGGCTGATGAGGGGTTTGAGCTCGTCGACGGCGGCGTCGGCCGTCATCCATTCCAGCGGAAACGAGACCCGCACGAAGTCATGGTTGCGGGCGGCCTCGAGCTCCTCGGGTTCGAGCCGCGGCACGAGGCTCGGATCGAGTTTCTTGATGTTGACGACCGACAGAACCTCGCCGTT
>JAGVKR010000788.1 GCA_020050375.1 Planctomycetales bacterium | reverse complement strand
CCTCCCGCAACGGTGACATCGAATTGTGGGATGGCGGCAGGCGGATTCGGATCACCGGCCTGGTCGGTTCGACGCCCTGCGCCTGTCAGGTGAACGGCGCCGACTCGATCCACCCCGAGCACGCCTCCGGCACGCTCGAAGTCCTCTGCGACGGTGAACCGGTCGGATCGCTCCAGTTCCGTCCGGGAAGCCGGCTCGAAGCACAACCGGGATTGGAGCGGCTTCGCACCGAGTCTGAATTGCAGGTCGGGTTATTGGTCTCCGATCCCGAATCCGCGAGCGACGTCGAACGTCTTTCGCTGGACTTCCACTGCATCTGCCCGACCGATGAAGCCAAAGCCGCTTACATCACTCGATGCCGCCGCGCTGGACACCGGCTGGCGTACGTGGGTGATTGTCGCAAGAACCCGCTGGCGGCGGCGGCGGCCGATGTGTCGATTGCACCGGTGTCCGACCCCGGTGACGATCGGGATCCGGCCGACGTTTGGTTGCTGCAGGCCGACTACGACCGAATCGCCGATTTCCGGGAAGTGGCTCGCCAATCGCGGCGTCACGAGCAGATGCACCACGGGATGACGCTGATCCCCAACCTGACCTGCGTCGCCGGGGCGTTTTTCTTCGGCTTCACCAGCCTCGCGGCGGTCATCATTTCGAATGTGGGAACGTATACTGTCTATCAGCGCAGCATGAAGGAACTTCGCCAGACCGAACGCCGGTTGTTGGGCAGGCGGATTCCGCAACGGTCACAACGAACACAACGTAACCTGTGGCGGATCGACGTGGCGGATTCGCCCGCGTTGATTGCCGACGGACAACCTCAGGATCTCGTTCATGTCTGAAACGCCAGAGCCCGCCTGCCTCGAATCACAAGCGCCAACTCTCGGGGGGTTGCTTTCGACGCTGCCCGAACTCACCGACGATCAGGCTGCCGAAACGACGCGCCAGCGAATTCGGCAGTTGCCGCCCGAAGTCGGGGCGGTGCTGATCGGCGTCGGCGTCGTCGGTTTCATCCTGCCCGGCCCGATGGGGACGCCCTTGATTCTTGCAGGAGGCCTCGTCCTGATTCCTCGTGTGTTCGGCCGTGTCGAAACCTGGGTCCAAAGGAAGTTTCCCAAGTCGCACCGCGTCGGCATGAAGTACGTCGATCGCTTCATCGACGACTTCGAGAAGCGCTATCCGAACCGCTGCGGCCACTCGTGATCCGATTTGCGGCGCTATAGCGCCAGCGACAGCCCAAGACGGATGATGGGGCTCGGCGATTCCGGGCGAATGGCAAAACTGTAGCTGCTGTCGATCGCCATCGTTTTCGTCGCGAACCAGATCATTCCGAAACCAATCACCGCCCCCTCCTGAAAGCGGGTCGTGTTGGGCGTGTTGAGATACCCGTGGATGAACCCGTCGAGGTTGGGAAGCAGCTCCCGCTGGACGGCCCACTGGAATCCGGCCTGATAGACGCGACTGCCGTCGTCCTTGATCGTGTACTCTCCGTCGATGTTCCATTCGAACGACAAGCCGTTCTCAAATTCGTAATCGAAGTTCAGGGAGAAGCCTGGCTCCCATTGCGGGATCGAATACGCCGCCGAACCGAGGTTCGACTGCGAAAACAATTGCACGCCGAACGCGGGAATGTGCTTCTCCTTGTCCTGATCCCAGAAGTGGAACTTCGAGTCAAACGTCAGCGGGCCGAATCCCACGGTCCGCGCGCCGTCCAGCGTCTCGATTTGCAGCGTCTGGCTCCAAAGCCGCAATTCGAAGTCGCGGAACAGACCCACGCGAATCAGCGTCGGCATTGAATATTGATTGACCCTGTCCTGAATTCGCCGGCGGTTGAAGAAGGGGTTGCGCTGAAACGTGATCGGCGAGGTCTCGATGTAAACTTCGCCCGGCGGAAGGGTGAAGGCGCTGTTGGGAAAATTCGCGCTGTCCGGGCCGGGCTCTTTGATGTCCGCTTTGTACTCGGGCAACGTGCGAGCCGTGAAAAACGTCCGCATCCACGCACCGACTCCCGGCGTCCCGTCGGGACCGATGAATTTCGGATCGATGAACGACCAGGCTCCCCCGATCGGAATCTGTGGCGGCGGCTCGTCGATCGTGGGGAACTTTTGCTCCGTATCCGGTTCTTCCAGCGGCGCAATTCCGGAATCGGGCGCCGAGGGGGAATCACCGTCGTCCTGACCACGCCAAATCGTTCCGAGGTCGAAGACGCGCCGGGGCACCGCACCTCTGCCGGGGGGCGCCGCCATTGCCACCACTGTCGATAGCGCAAGCGCAGCCGCCATCGGCAACATGAGCCAGCCGACCGTGCCAGCGCGGCACGGCGTTTCGCAGTGATGATGAGACATGGATTGAAGGCGGCGACCGGCCGTCGTCCGAGAGAGGGGCCGGATTTTTCCGGGGAACGGGGATTCGGTCAAGGGCAATCGGGGAGGGGAAAGTCGAAAGCCGAGAGCGGAAAGCCGGACGGACAGAGCGTCGAGGTTCGTAACCCGAAGCGTTAAAGAGGAAATGCGTCACTCGACTGGCGCGCACTCCCTCGTTAACGCTTCGGGTTAAGATAGTGGGGCCGTCCCTGTCCCGGTCCCTGGTCCCCGTTCCCCGGTCCCCCGTTACGGGATTGCAAGCCGGCTCTCCCCCCCTTTATACTGACACATGCTGATCTTCCGATCAGTCCCGCCTGCTCTGTATTCCATCCCACCGCCTCGCTCGGGTTCCCCCATGAAGAAGCCGCTGGAACTGTTGCTGGCTGTCGCCGCCCTGTTTGCGAGCTCGGGCGTGATCCGAGCCGAGAGCCGTCCGATCGACTATAGCCGAGACATTCGTCCGATCCTCTCGAACCTGTGCTACAAGTGCCACGGACCGGATGAGGCCGAGCGTAAATCGGGCCTCCGTCTCGATACGCCGGCCGGGGCATTGGCAAAGCTGGATTCGGGTGTCGCGGCGATCGTGCCGGGGAAGAGTGGCGAGAGCGAGTTGATGACGCGGATCCTGTCGACCGATCCCGCGGAACAGATGCCTCCGCCGAGCCTCGGAAAGGCGCTGACGAAACCGCAGATCGAATTGATCAAACGGTGGATCGACGAAGGGGCGGTGATGCGCGGGCATTGGGCGTTCATCGCGCCGGTCCGGCCCGAGCCGCCACAGGTGAAGCACGGCGCGAACGTGCGCAACGCCATCGATCAGTTCATTCTCCGCCGGCTGGAGCAGGAAGGATTGGAGCCTTCCCCCGAAGCCGACCGAGTGACGCTTGCCCGGCGAGTCACGTACGACCTGACGGGGCTTCCTCCCACACCGGCCGAAGTCGACGCCTTCCTCGCCGACTCGTCGCCTGCGGCCTATGAAAAACTCGTCGATCGGCTACTGACGAGCACGCGGTTCGGCGAGCATCAGGCGCGGTACTGGCTCGATGCGGCCCGTTATGGTGATTCGCACGGGCTGCACTTCGACAACGAGCGTTCGATGTGGCTCTACCGCGAGTGGGTCATCAACGCCTACAACCGCAACCTGCCGTTCGATCAGTTCACCGTCGAGCAACTCGCCGGCGACCTGCTGCCGAATGCCACGGTCGATCAGAAGATCGCCACCGGGTTCAACCGTTGCAACGTGAGCACGAGCGAAGGGGGCTCGATCGACGACGAAGTCCTCGTCCGCTACACGGTTGATCGGGTCGAAACCACCTCAACCGTGTGGATGGGACTGACGCTCGGATGCAGCGTCTGCCACGACCACAAGTACGACCCATTCACGCAGAAGGAGTTCTATCAGCTCTACGCCTACTTCAACAGCATTGCCGAGCGGGCGATGGACGGAAACGCCAACGGTCCCCCCCCGGTGATGAAAGTCCCAACCCCCGAACAAACTGCCGCGCTGCAAGCGGCTGAGCAGGAATTGGCCGCCGCCCGCCAGAAAGTCAGCGAAGAAGTGGCTCGCGTGGAATACGTCGAGCCGCCGGCGAGCGAAGGGATGAACCCGACCGAGCCGCAGGACTACGTGTGGGTCGACGACGATCTGCCGTCGGGAGCCAAGCCACAGGGCAATACACCGTGGGAATTCGTGTCGAAGGCCGATCGCCCTGTGTACAGCGGCGAAAAAGCGTCGACGCGCACGGCCGAGGGGTTGAGCCAGCACTTCTTCATCGACTCCACGCCGGGCTTGCGAGTTGGCGAAGGAGACCGCTTGTTCGCGTACGTCTATCTCGATCCAGCAAAACTTCCCAAGGCGATCATGCTCCAGTGGAACGACGGCTCGTGGGAGCATCGGGCCGTCTGGGGCGAAGACTTCATTCCCTTTGGGACGGCGAATTCTCCCAGCCGGCTGCTGATCGCGCCTCTTCCGGAACCGGGACAGTGGGTTCGTCTGGAAGTCGAATGTGCCAAGGTCGGCCTGAAGCCGGGGGCCGTGCTCAACGGCCTGGCCTTCACGCAGCACGACGGCACCGTGCTCTGGGACCAGGCGGGGATCGTCACCCGCACGCCTCAGGGGGGAAAAGCGTTCGAGTCGCTGCTGGCTTGGGAGGCCTTCGAGAAGGCGCTGTCGAAATCGACGATTCCCGCCCCGATTCTGGAAGCGATCAAAGTCGAGGCCGACAAGCGGACTCCCGAACAGCAGAAGCAGATCCGCGATTATTTCGTGGAGAAGGTCTGCGGCAAGACGAGGCCGATCTTCGATCCGTTGCTCCAGCAGGTCGCCGAGCTCGAAAAGAAACGGGCTGCGGCCGATGGCGCGATTCCGATCACGATGGTCTCGGCCGAGATGCCCGAACGGCGCGAGGCGTATCTCTTGATTCGCGGGCAATACGACAAGAAGGGAGACAAGGTCGCCCCCGGCGTTCCCGCCGCACTCCCGCCGTTGCCCAAGGATGCCACCCCCGACCGCCTCGGCTTCGCGCGCTGGCTCGTCGATCCCTCCCACCCGCTGACGGCCCGCGTGGCGGTGAACCGCATGTGGCAGCAGTTGCTCGGGACGGGAATTGTCAAAACGGCCGAAGACTTCGGCTCACAGGGACAATGGCCCACCCATCCGGAGCTGCTCGACTGGCTGGCCACCGAATTCGCGGAGGGAAGGGATCAGGGGGCAGGGGTCGGCGGTCAGGGGAATGATGCGAGGATTCAGGATTCGGGATTCGGGATTCAGGGGAAAGAAGTCGGATCGGACAAAGCAGATGCGGGGCAGGCGACCCCTCAAGCCTCAAGTCTCAAGCCTCAAGTCTTTAACGGCGCGTGGGACGTCAAGCGTCTTATCAAGCTGATGGTCATGTCGGGGACGTACCGGCAGGCGT
>JAGVKR010000330.1 GCA_020050375.1 Planctomycetales bacterium | reverse complement strand
GCCGGTCGCGACGGCAAAGCCCCGCGTAACCCGTAAGGCCGAAACGCCCGCTGCTGCGGAGAGCGAAGCTCCGGTCAAGCACGCTCCGATCCAACAGACGGGCGCGATCGCGAACGACACCGGTGATGTCCCGCAGGTCAGCCTGAAGTGGGTGAAGACCGGGGAAGTCAACGTCGATCAGGAATGCACCTGCGGCCTGGTGGTGAAGAACGCCGGGAAGCTTGCCGCTAAAGACATCGTGGTCGAAGCCTATTTCCCGGAGACAGTCCGCCTGCTCGATGCGAAGCCGTTTCCCCACGACACCCGCAAGCACCCGACCTGGATTTTCGAAAACCTCGAGCCGGGTGAAGAAAAGACAATCGAGATCCTGATGCTCCCCGGTCGCGCAGGCGAGCTGGCGACGTCGGCCACCGTGCGATTTTCGGGAGTTGCTTCGACCGTGCTGCGGGTCGACGAACCGCAATTGAGCGTGGCAATCGTCGGACCGCACGAAGGAATGGTGGGAGAGCCGATCACGCAGGAAATCACCGTGTCGAATCCGGGCACGGGAGTCGCTCGCGACGTGGTGGTTCACGCCGTCGTGCCCGACGGACTCAAACACCAGAGCGGGAAGAACGTCGTCATCCGCATTGGCTCGCTGGGAGCGGGTGAGAGTCGGCCAGTCCGCCTGCCACTCGTGGCGACTGCTGGCGGCGAGTCGATCCTGAAGATCGAGGCCCGCGGGACCAACCTCGTGCGGAAGGCGCAGACGCAAATCAAAGTCGCGGCCCCGAAGCTGAAAGTCGAAGTCGCCGGCCCCGCCCTGCGGTACATCAACCGTCATGCCCAGTACACGATCACCGTGACGAATGATGGCGTCGCCGCCACCGACAACGTGCAGATCGTGCATCTGATCCCCGAAGGTTTCGAATTCGTCAAAGCCGATCGGGACGGGAAATACGACTCGGTCGTTTCCAGTGCCACCTGGTTCGTGGGACGGATCGAAGCCGGCCAGTCGATCCAGGTCTCGTGTGACCTGAACGCCCGTCAGATCGGCGACTATCAACACCACGTGCAGGCGTCGGGAGAGAACGGCACGCCCGTCGCTGCGAAGCTCGAAACGAAAGTCGACGGATCTTCGGCGGTCGTGATGGAAGTGACCGATCTTGACGACCCTGTCGAAGTGGAAACTCAAACCGCCTACGAGATCACGATTCGCAACAACGGGTCGAAGGCATCGCAGAATTTGCGGCTGGCCTGCGACCTGCCTCAGGGTGTCGAGTTGATCGACACCGACGGCCCGACGGCTCACGCCTTGCAGAAAGGTGTCCTCTTGTTCCAACCGCTGGGCGAGCTGGCTGCCGGTGGTAAAGTCGTCTATCGGATCAAGGTCAACGGAAAGACCGCCGGCAACCTTCGGCTGCGGGCCATGCTGACCACCAGCGCCTCGAAAGAACCGCTGATCGTCGAAGAATTGACGCGGTTCTACGCCGATTGAAATTCGCCGTGCCGAGACATCGAAACCACAACATCCGGGCCGGCACACAAGTGCCGGCCCGGTCGTTTTATTGACCGGCGCCGCGCAAAAACGCAAATTGTCCCGCAAAACCCCGATTTCGGTAGACAATTCGATTTTCGGAAGCGGTCTTTCAATCGAGGCGATCAAATGCGCCGCGCATCGGGCTCGACCGCGCTTGATCCTCGTGGCGGCCCCCGGTCAGGCGATGTAATCTATAGAGTCATGCGTTGGAACGCCCTATTTTTGGCGATTTTCGGGATGGGGGCCTGGTTGGCGGTCGTCCCGGCCAAAGATCCGGCGGCGACTCCGCCAGTTGCTAAGCCAGTTGCTAAGCCAGTTGCTAAGCCAGTTGCGAAGCCAGTTGCGAAGTCAGTGGCTCAGTCGTCGGCGGAGAGCGCGCCGAGCTCGCGCAGCGATCGCGACTCCTACGATCTCGTGCTGTTGGCGCCGGCCCACCCCATTTTCATCCGTTTGACAGTGCAGGTCGACGGAGCCGGATTGAAGTCGGTGCGGTTCGCGTACGCCCAGCAGCTTCTCAAGCAGAACGATCGCAATGACGATGGAGTGCTCGACCAGGAGGAAGCCAAACGGATTCCGCCGCTGGTCAAATCGTCGAACGCCAGCGAGACGTTGTCGGTCGCGGATAGCTGGGTCAGCGTCGATCGCGATCCGGCTGACGACAAGGTGACCGTCGCCGAGCTGGCCGACTGGATCGACCGGGTGCTGGGGTTTCCCTTTTCGCTGATCTCGCGGCCGCAGCGGACGACGCAGAACGTCGACCTCTTTGGTCTCCTGGACGTCAATCACGACGACCGGCTGTCGCAGGAAGAGCAGGCAGCCGCCGAACAGACGCTGCACAAGCTCGATCTGGATGAAGACGAGGCGTTCACGATTGAGGAATTGCAGCCGATGCTCGCGCAACAGGCTCGGTTCGCAGCGGCCGACCCGAATCGCCAAAGCGCCGATCAGCCGTTTCTGCTGCTCTCCGACAGCGCGTCGCTCACCGCGGCCGCCTCGCGGATCGTGCAGCGGTACGGTCCTCCCGCGGGAATCCTGCAGAAGATGATGGTGGGGTTGGGGGCCGCGGCTGTGGGAATCGACACCGCCGAGCTCGAGCGACATGATGCCAACCACGACGGACTGCTGAATCTGGTCGAGCTCGTGCATTTGCTCAAGAATCCGCGCCCGCATTTCGAGCTTTCAGCGCAGTTGCTGCAGAGCCAGCCGGGGAAACCGCGGCTGGATGTCGTCGCCGACCACGTCGCGGCCGTGACCGAAGCGAAAGACCGCAAGCCCGACCGGCTGACGACCGTGACGAAAACGGTGCGCATCGAATGGCGTGTGCAG
>JAGVKR010000051.1 GCA_020050375.1 Planctomycetales bacterium | reverse complement strand
GTTCCGCTCGATGCCGGTGATGTCGTCGGGCTCGTCGAACTCGCGACTGAGATTCAGCACGGGAGTGCCGGTCGCCTTGAACCGCGTCCCCTGGTAAACCGGCGGGAGAAATCCGGAGGCCCAGCTCTGAGTCCCGTTGACCGGCAGGCCGAGCGGATCGTCGAGAACGACGTAGGCCGGGAGGTTCTCGTTCTCCGAGCCCAGGCCGTAGGTGACCCACGATCCCATCGAAGGGAGCCCGGGGAGCGTGCGTCCGCTGTGAATCTGGTAGAGCGCCGGCTCGTGAGTCAGGTTGACGGTGTGCATCGAGCGGATAAACGCCACGTCGTCGACGCACCCCGCGAAGTGCGGCATCACGTCGGAGACCCACATTCCGCTATTTCCGTGCTGTGCGAACTTGTAGGGAGTTCGCATCAGGGCGCCAGCCGAACCCGGCGACTCGACTTCGCCTGCGATCTTTTCGAAGTACGACTGCCCGTGCATCCGGTCGAGCTCGGGCTTCGGATCGAACAGGTCCATCTGGCTCGGGCCGCCGTTCATGAACAGATGGATGACCGCTTTGGCCTTCGGCTCGAACTGCGGCTGGCGGGGAGCCAGATCGTATGTCGGCCGCGGAGACCCCGGCTTGGGCGCTCCGTCAGGAGTGTTGGCGAACAGGTCGCGGCCCAGAAGCGACGCCAGGGCGGCCCCGTAGAGACCGGTCCCCATGCTCTCAAAGAAGTTCCGTCGGTTCATCGAAGAACGCACGGGAAATGCTCCATCATCTGCAGCAAGCATTGGCACAACCTCAATCGACGTAGATGAACTCGGCCGAATTCATGAGCGCATGACACAGATTCGCGAGCGACTTCTGCTCCACCTGGGTGGCGGAAGGGACGCTTCCTGCCGCAGCCGGCGCGGCTGTGCCGGCCTTGGCGGTTCGCACCTGGGCCAGCCATATTTCACGGAGCTCGTCGAGCGATTTACCGGTGACTTCCAGTTCTTCACGATCGGGAAGGCGTCCCAACGCCACCTGGAAGGCCCGTTTGATTTGCGCTTCCCGATCCGGGCCGGCCTCGTGGATGACGCGGTCGGCCATGGCGCTGGCCCAGTTGTGGATCAGCTTGTTGTTGAGCAGGTGCAGGGCCTGCGGCGCCACGGTGGCCACAGTCCGTTCGACGCAATTGGGGGCCATCTGCGGCAGGTCGAAATCCTCCAGAATCGTCGACGTCTGCGTGCGCCGCTGGAGGACGTAGATGCTTCGTCGCCAGCCTTTGGCTGTCCCCACCGAAGTCACCAGGCCGTCATCACGACGCTCGACTTTTTCTGCCGGCCCGAAGGGCGTTTCATCCAGCTTTCCGGAAACGGCCAGCAGCGAATCGCGAAGCACTTCCGCCTCGAGGCGACGCAAGGGCGAGCGGGACAAAAGTCGATTGTCGAGATCGAGCCGCTCATGCTCGGGAGTGATCTGCGATGATTGCCGGTACGTGCTCGATGTCATCATCAGACGGTGCATGGCTTTCACGCTCCAACCCCGGCGGGGGAACTCAGTCGCCAGCCAATCCAGCAATTCGGGATGCGTGGGGAGCTGCCCGGTCTTTCCGAAGTTGTCGAGGCTCTTGACGATTCCGTGGGCGAAGTGGTGCTTCCAGATCCGATTGACCATCACGCGCGACGTCAGCGGATGCTCGGGCTTCACCAGCCAGCGGGCAAGCGCCAGACGGCGGCCGGTCTGCTTCGCGCCGGGCCACGGCGGCTCGATCACAAAGGGGGTTTTCCCGTCGGTGAGCACCGCCGGAACACCCGGTTCGACTTCCTTGCCGGGGGTCAGATAGTTGCCGCGTCGCAGGATATACGTGGGGGTCGGCTCGCCGCGGTCCCACAACGCCTGAATGAACGGCTCGTTGGGGCTCTCCTGGTCCTTCAACTGTTTGATCGTTTTGAACGTGGAACGCGCCAGCGTTTTGAAGTCGGGATCGATCTTCTGCAACTCATCGAAGCTGATGCGAAGCGTCTTCTCGAACTTGGAAAGCAGATACTTCTGAATTTCGTTTCGCTTATCCCGCGACTCGAGGGCCGCCGCGCGGACGTCGTCGTGCAGCACTTGAGGAAGCTGCGGAAGGTTCTCTTCCAGTTGTTTGGTGACGAGCTCGCGCTGTCTCGTCTCCACCACGTCCTGGACTTTTCGAATTTCCGCTTTGAGCTGCTTTTGCTCGGCCTCCCAAGCTACTTTCTCGCCCGCCGGGACAAACTTGAGGGCCCGCAACGGGAACGTATCGCCGGCCTTCGCCGGCCGCAGCCAGTCGTTCTCGTCGTAAGCTCCCTTGAAGATCGCGGTCAGGCGGTAGTAGTCGCGATGTGGGATCGGGTCGAACTTATGCGCGTGACAGCGGGCGCATTTGACGGTCAAACCCATCACGGCGGACGTCAGAACTCCGGTTTCGGCGGCGACCACTTCCAATCGATCGGGGACAAAGTTGGTCAGGCCGTTGTACGTTCCATCCGGGCCCATTCGCAGAAAACCGGTCGCCACCAGATTGTCGTAGATTTCTTCCGTCAGGGCCGGGGCATGTTCGTAGTCGGCCAGCTCATCTCCGGCGATCTGTTCGAGCAGAAAACGGTCGTAAGGCTTATCCTTGTTGAACGACCGGATCACATAGTCGCGGTAGCGGTAGGCATAGG
>JAGVKR010000485.1 GCA_020050375.1 Planctomycetales bacterium | reverse complement strand
CGTACTGGTAGGCGACGAGAAAGGCTGCTTCGGGCGCTTCGGGATTGTCCCGACGGTACTGCTCCAGCGCGCGCAACTGCTGCGTGTAGTGGTCGGGCTCGGCGTACAGGCTGCTGAGCGTGATCCAGTCCCACCCCGGCGAAACCGACAACACATCGTAAATCACCGCCGCCGCCTGCTGGTATTCGCCCTGCGCCATCAGAACCAGCCCGCGAAACTCGTGGACCGCCGGATCGTGCAGCAGGCTCTCGAGTGCCCGATCGACCTTTTCGAGCGCCAGTGCGTAATCGCGCTGGCGAAACGCATCACGCGCGGCGGCGAAAACTTTCAGTCCTTCCACAACGACCGGAGGTTCGATCGCCCGTCCTGGCGTCTGTTCGGCCGGCTGCTCTGCGGGCGTCTGGGCGGGGGGGGCTTCCCGAGCGGCCTCGTCGCTTTCGTCGGCCGGTTCTTCGACTTCGACCTCGATCACGTTCGCATACGCCTTCAGACGCGGATCGTCGCCGACGAACGGGTTGTGATACCGGCCATACCCCGAGGTGTAATACCACGGCCCCATTTCCCACCGCGGAAAGCTCCACACGCCGAGATCCCGATCCCATTCCGCCCAGCCCCAGAGCCCCCCTCCCCAATAACCGTGGTGCCAATCCTCGTTGTGACTGTGATAATAGGGGGGGAGGAAATGATCTTCGGCCGGGGTGTACCCGCCGACTGGAACGGAAACGAAGTGCTGCGAATAAACCGGTGCCGTCCAGCGACGAGTGGGGGCGGCAGACGCCTGACTGCTCGCGCCGGGAAAAACCGGGGATCGGCCGGACAGCGATCGTCCCCCCGAACGGCCGCCGGAATTGTTCCCCATGTTGAGGTTCGCCGATCCGAGATTGCGCCGGGGAATGTTGGCGCCCGTCATGGCCGCCCAAGGGTCGGCGAACCGGAACGTGTTCATGAGCGGATCGCCGGCTGGGGGCTGGTAGCCCCAGCGCAGTTGCCGCCCTCCGCCGCGCGCCAGGGCTTCGCTCGCCAACATCGGCAATGTGACGACGAAGACTGCGAGCGTGAGAATGTGACGGAATGCGTGACGACGGCGTGGCTTTGGATTCATGAAGGGCTTCTTTGCCGGGTCGTCAAAGCGACATCCGCAGCATTCGTTCGGTGGAACGGGAGTCCGGAGAATTCCACGATATCACCCGCAAGGGGCGATGTGTATCTCATTTTGAAGATCATTGCCGCGCGATGCGATCTTACGGTCGGGTCGTGACTGGATTGACGTCGCCCCGATCTTGCCTCGGGTTCGGGCGCGCAAACTATTTGTTCGGCCGCCGTTTGACGCGCGAAAACTGACGCGCATAGCAAACCGCCGGCAGCATTGACTGTTCCGCGCGGCCCTGCCGTCTCGCGTGTGCGAATGATAAGATGCGTCCGCGCGATCGCACTGTTGCAGACGTTTAACGGCTTCGAGGAAGGGACGCTTCCCAGTCGGGGTGCCGTCCGGTTACAGGTTCGGGAGTGGCGTACTATGCAGCGACTGACGACGGGCGAACGGCTGACCAATGTCAAAACGAAAATCATCGCCACCGTCGGCCCTGCCTGCGAAACGATCGAGAAGCTGACAGAGCTCGTTGACGCCGGGGTCGATCTCTTCCGCCTCAACTTCGCGCATGGAAGTTACGACTGGCTCGCCGGGATCGTGACGGCGATTCGTTCCCTCTCGAAGGCTCACGAGTGCCCGATCGGGATTCTCGGAGATCTGGCCGGCCCGAAAATCCGGCTCGAAGAGCTGCCCGGCGGCGCCCTCCAGTGTCTGGCGGGGGAACGTTTTGAATTCGCACGAGCATCCGACCCGTCGCGCCCCCGTCGTCTCACCAGCACGTATGACAAGCTGGTCGACGAGCTGGCGGTCGGCGACAGCGTATTGCTGGCGGACGGCGCCGTGACGATGCGCGTCGTCGAAAAATTTCCCGACGAGGGCCGCGTCGTCTGTGTGGTCGATCAGCCGGGGGAAATTCGCAGCCGACAGGGGGTGAACCTGCCGGGGGTCAAATTGAGCACTCCCAGCCTCACCGACAAAGATCGCGAGGATCTGGCGTGGGCGATCGCGAACGAGCTCGATTACATCGGCCTGTCGTTCGTCCGCAGCGGCGACGACATCCGGCTGTTGCGCGATGCGATCGCCGATCACAAGCCGGCCCATCCGCCGCAGATCGTGGCGAAAATCGAGAAAATGGAGGCCGTCAACCAGTTGGACCGCATCCTCGACGAGACCGACGCCGTGATGGTCGCGCGCGGCGATCTGGGGGTCGAAGTCGATTTGGCGCTGGTCCCCATCCTGCAAAAGCGGATCATCCGCCTGTGCAACCAGCATCGCATCCCGGTGATCACCGCCACGCAGATGCTCGACAGCATGCAGAATCACAATCGTCCGACGCGCGCCGAAGCGGCCGACGTCGCCAACGCCGTCCTCGACGGGGCCGATGCGATCATGCTCTCGGGAGAATCGGCGATCGGCAAGTATCCGGTTGTGGCGGTGACGACGATGAGCCGCATCGCCCGCGAGGCCGAACGGATCCTGCCGCCGGTCCGGCACACCGACTCCCACAATCATGTTCGTTCGCGGGCTTTGGCTGTGACCGAAGCGGTGACGCTCGGTGCGGCCCGCGCTGCCGAGCACCTCTCAGCCGATCTGATCGTTGTCGCGACCCGCGGCGGCCGGACGGCCCTCGCCTTATCGCGACAGCGCAGCCCGATTCCCATTCTGGGGCTGACTGACAGCCCTCACGCCGCCCGCCGCATGTCCCTGTACTGGGGCGTCACCCCGCTTTTGACCGAGATGGTCAATGCCACCCCGCAGGACTTGCTCCGGTTCGTCGTCGACTGGAGCCGCAAGCAGAACGTGCTCCGCGCCGGAAGCAAGCTCGTCCTGGTCGCCAGCAGCAACTGGTCGGCGGAAGGACACGACATGCTGCTGGTGCATGACATGCCCTGAGGCGTAACCGTTCACAGCCCAGGGACTGGCTCATTTTTCCCGCGTTACAAAGAGCGACGTCCGGTGTTCCTGCTTGGCGCGGTCCACCAATTGTCGGGAAAAATGTGCCTGTCCTGCCTGTCCCCCTTCTTGGGGTGTGAACGGTTACGTCACGTGTGTAGCACCGGAAGGTTGATTGATCACTCGCTGTCATTGCGCGGAGTGCCTGCCATGCTTACGCGCAATGCCGAGCAACACCAGAAAACCCAACGCGGAGACCACAATGATCGTGCGACGCAAAATGCGACCACGGCTTCCGACCTGTTCCACTTGCAGATCCAAGTCGATTGCGGGCGAGCTTTGACTGAGCTGATTCTGAACCCAAACCGCCATCCCATCACGAAACTGTGGGTCCGGCAATGCCGAATCGCGAGAGACTTTCGTGCCCGCCTTCAGGATCGGAATCTCAGAAAGCGAAAATGCCTGCTTGATCTGGTTCGCATCCACTGATACAACTTCAACGATCAGCTTCTCGCCCGCGATAAGTTCGCCGTTCTTCCGTCTCTCGAAACTGACTTGCACCGGGAACCATGCATCTAAACCGGACAGCCGACGATTCCGACATCGAGTCACATCGACGAATGTAATGTCTCCGGCGACAGTCTCCTCTCTCATTTCAGAGACGGAATTGCCCTCGGATGGAAGGATCAGGTAAGTCACCTTCGAGGACGCCCTCACGTTCTTTTTGTCGTAAGAAACGACATAACGGTCGACGCCTTCGATGGCCTCCCTCTTCAAAGACACATTCGACCGATTCCGACCTCGGAAATAGTCGTCCAGTTTGACATCCCCCGTCCGCAAATAACCTCTAGGCGTCAGACCTAACAGCAACGGGTTGGGGGGCTGAGGCCGCTGCCACAGACTGACGTCCCGAATAGAAGCGGCACGGGCCAGACTGCCCGGCGCCGGCAAATCGGAATGCTCAAAGATCGTGTCGTCGCTATAGCATCCGCGACAGATCACCCGCGTATGAGATGGAGTATCGCGTCCCGACGGCTCTTTTCGTAACTCGACGGCATTGTCGATCCGGATTTTTGTGCCGACACACCACACATGCTGCCTGGAAACATCATGAATTGTGCCATAAGCTCCTGTCTGCTCAGCTTTGCACTCGATTCGCAGCTCGATTGCCTGTGCTGTGTTCCGCAGGCGCAACACCTCATTCTCAAGCTCATCTACGGTCATCATGGCTTCAGCGGCCATTGTGCACCGCGCGACCATGAGTAAGCAAAGCATAGCGTGAAGCAAGCGAACCGGATGAGACAAATACGAGTCGCCGGATAAATACATATTCCGTCCCATTCGTTTCCGCATGTGCTCGACACGGCCATGCTGCAAGAAACGTTGCGATTCCTGGCCAGAAGCTTCCGTCAACATCATATGCACGAACAAACGTGCGATACTTTGCACTTCTACGCGACTGCAATTGGCGCAACGTCAACCGAGCTATTGTCAATAGTTGTGTTCGGAGAAATCTGGATCAGGCGGCGTGCTGGAGGATTCCGTCGGTAAAAATCTTTCCTTCGAGAAGGAGAACGATCT
>JAGVKR010000680.1 GCA_020050375.1 Planctomycetales bacterium | reverse complement strand
CGGCGAGCAGCCCGAGATCGCGGCCGGCGGCAGTCACCAGCCGGTCCTGCGGATTCTCGGTGAGAATCAGGCCGCGCCATTGCACTTCCTGCGGGACCATGTTGGAGTGCAGTTGCAAGCCGATCGGCCCGGCCTGGCACAGCTCCGGCTGCGGATCGCTCCAGTCGGCGACAAGCTGATCGTTGACGACGTGCCTGATCCGCCGGCCGATCGCCAGGATCTCCATCCGGTTCCAGTCGTGCTGCTTCCCGGCCCGTTTTGCGACCCCGAGCGCATCGCCGTAGATATTCTTGCGGCGATAGAGATCGTGGTAGCCGTAGCCCGAGGGATACATCACAAGGTGTCCCTCGTAAGTGAAGGGGCCTTCCTCCTTTTCGATGGTTTTGCCCCAGAGCGCAATCCCCGAGTGCATTTCGCTGGTGACGAGCCGACTCTCGAAGATCAGCCGGAAGTTGCGGTACTTCTGCTTTGTCAGCAGGTAGGTGCTGGCCTTGGGGGCGTTCTCTTTGCCGTTCTTCCCGACAATCGCCCCGTTCTCAACCGTGAAGTATTTTCCGGTATGCCCTTCCCAGCCGTCGGGATTTTTGCCGTTGAACAGCCGAACCGGCTTTTCAGACGGCGGCAGCTTTGAAACCTGCTCCTCACTCCAGTCGGCAGCCACAGCCAGCCGCGAGAAAAGGAACACGGCCACAACAACCCGCCAACCAGAGCGTGCGAACACGGCATCTCTCCCGGCAAATAGGCAACGTCGGACAGATCCGCTAGTCTAACCAACGCGTATGAAGAAGCGACCGTAGAAGTAATCAGAATCGCGAAACACGGAGTCTGCTGCCTGATGCCTGCCTCCTCGCCCCTCATTCTGAACCGTGCATAGGATGATCGATACGAGACAACGTCAACGTCGCTTCGGGGTGTCTCGGCGGGCCGTCGCTCTTGAGGGAAATAGAGTGATACCGAGCGGTCAGCCATTCGGGGAGCTGGTCGTCATAGTGCGGGCTACCGGGGTGGCCTGACTCGCTGCCGGCATCGACGGCCCATAAACCGGCGTACGGGTCGGCGAGATCGACGATCAGCCGATAGCCGGCTCCGGTCGGGGCGCCGAAATCAATTCCCTGACCCGTGTTGCAGACGGTCATGTAATCCCCGCGAACGGGAGTTCCGCCCCGATCGAGGAGCAGTCCCAGTTCGCCCCTTCCGGAGAGACTGTGCTGCTGCTGCAACGTGTGGAGTCGGCCCCAGCTCCAGTTGAGCCAGTCGGAGCCGAACTTGCGTTCGAGGGAGTCGAGCGCGGCGACGAACGACTCGACGATCGCCGTTTTCCTGGCATCGTCCGGCGCTTCTCTGTCGCCAAACCAGCCGCTCTTGTCTTCGGAGAGCAGCTCGCTCGCCAGTCCGCCGATGGCGCCGGCGACCAGTGTCGCCGTCTCGCCGGTAAAACGCTCGTCCGCCACACGCTGGCACCATTGCGCGAAGAAAACGTTGAAGATCGACGCCGCAACCCGATCCGGCTCCATCCGGCAATCCCACACGGCGAGGTGCTCAACCGCATGCCGCAACCGCTGCCGGACGACTTGATTGAATGCGGCTTTCGGTCCCTCTGCTTTCTGTAACTCTCCAGTCGCTGCGGGATCCAGCGTCTCCTGCAACACCTCCAGGAGCGGCGGAACACAATCGACCGCGCGCAGCGAAACACTGTCCTGCTGCATCCGGGCAAAATCCTGCCGGCGGAACTTTGGCTGCCCTTCGAGCATCTGCCGAATGCGGACCGCGCGAAAACCGCTCCCCCAGGTCCCCGACAGCGGGTAAGGAAAATCGTCGGCGGCGACGCGGTTGTTTGCGGTGCCAATCCAGCCGCGCGACGGGTCGGAACAATGGGGCATCCCTTCGAACGGAATCAGACCGGCCCACTGATGCTTGGGCTCCCAGCCCGGCCGATAACCCCGCTCCCATACCTCGCGGATCGGGATGCGTCCCGTGCATTGATAGCCGATGTGTCCGAAGATGTCGCCATACACGACGCAGAACGTGGGAACGAGCCACGGCTCAGTCGCTTTCCGCAACTCGTCGCAGGTTTTGGCCCGATCCATATTGAGGAGCGCTGTCAGCCAACCACACGGAGAAGCCCCCAGCCATCTGAGCGAGACCGGATCCGTGCCGCGCGCAGGGGCGGGGAGGATCTCGTCAACGATCGGTCCGTTTCTGGAACTGCGTATTGTCTTCTCGACGGCGGCGATTCCTTTGACTCGAATCGTCTCGACCCGTTCCCGGGCCGGCTCCCAACGGCCGTCGTACAGGAAGCAACCGGGGTGGGCCGGGTCGGTCTTCTCCTGATACAGGTCGCGAATCGAACAGATGTTGTTGGTGATTCCCCAAGCCACCCGCTCGTTGCGGCCGAACAGCACGCCCGGCATTCCGGTATAAGCTATGCCGGCCACATTGAACGAACCGCCGGTGAGACGCACTTCGTGCCAGCACGAGACGGCGGCAAAAGCGATGTGCGGATCGCTCGCCAGCATCGGCTTGCCGGTAAGCGACTTCGTCCCGGAGATCACCCAGTTGTTGCTCCCCGAACCCTCCTGCGGATCGCCGACCGTCGCGCCGACCGGCTGCACACCGGTGCGGTGCGACGGATATGAACCGGCCGGCAGAATCGCCTCGGCGTCGGCCTCTGCCTGTAGAAACGCCGTATAGAGCGGGCCATCGCCCAAAACGCGCCTGGCCAGTTCCGGAACAACGATGACCGGGAACCGACCCGTCAGATACCAGCGGAATTCGCCGGCGATCGCCAGACAATCCTGCGGCCGCCACGGTTCCGGCACATATCCCAAGAGATCGAATTCAATCGGCAGCTTGCCGCGGCTGTCATCGATCAGGGCGTTGACGCCGTTCGAATAAGCGGCCACCAGGCGGCGCGTCTCCTCGGGAAGCGTCTCCCACTCGGCTTCGGCAATGCGCGAGAGGCCGACCGTTCGAGCGGTCAGATCGAGCTCGAGTCCTTCCGGTCCGAGAACTTCCGACAGGCGACCGGTGGCCCGCCGCCGGAGAGTGTCGAGCTGGAACAGGCGATCCTGGGCGGTGGCGTAGCCGAAGCCGAAGAAGAGATCGTCATCGTTCTCGGCGAAGACATGTGGCAACCCCCATGCGTCGCGTTCGATGCGGACCTTGCTGTTCACATGGGCCGGCTTCGCACCGTTCATTTCCGGCACGCGCGAAGCGCATTCGCGACGCCACCAGGCATCGAACTCTTCGCGGGTGAAGCCAGCTGCGCGGCAGACGGAAGCGATCGACTCACCAGCGCCCAGACGTGCTAAAACCTCCGAGGCGGGTACGGGCATGGGGAAGATTCCGAGGCAGGGAAGCAAGTGCGGCATTCGCAGGTCGGCGAATGCACAGCGTAGCTTTTCCCCCCGAGGCCGTACACTGTCAACAAGCGCTTGTCAGGGCAGGGGGTGCATCCGCTAATCCGGGACCGATTGGCCGCAAACGCGGAGGTTTCTCAGACTGAGCGAGATGACCTCTACCGCCGGGTGGTTCCCGAATCCATGCATCTCGGGAGACGCCTGGAACCGTTCCACCAAACGTCGCTCTCAAATCCATTCGACGACGATCAACGGGCTATCGCTCACTCTGAGAAGATGAGAAACTCAAAAATGTGTGCAGTTGCACATTTTTGAATCTGGAAAACTTCTAAACCATAGATATAGGTCAGCGGTGGCCATGGTGCGGACGGACGGTGAGCCGGGCCGGAGGACGGGCGGGTCCACAAGAACAGGTTTGCGATAGTATACACATGTTTATTATCGATGTCAAGATCACCGGCGCAGGCCGGGCCAGGGCATGCCGGGGCTGAGCTTCCCGGATTGGCGGATGCACCCCAGGTCTGGATTCGTGCGCTCAACCACGCCCCAGATACACCTGTTCGACGGGCAGGACGATCGATTCGAGCATGTTGACGTGCGCCGGGAGCGTGACCATCGTCAGGGCGACTTCGGCGATCGTTTCGACGGCCATCATCGGTTCGGCGTCGGAGGCCTGCCCCGAGTCAACGCGGCGTTCGACCAGCACGTTGCCGGGGTGCAGGCAACTGCATGCGATGCCAAACGGGCGGCCGTCGAGGGCGGTCGCCTGCGTCAGTCCCCACACGCCGAACTTGGCGGCGACGTAGGCCGCGCTCCCCTCGCGCGGGCGCTGGGCCGAGATCGAACCGATGTTGAGGATCCGGCCGCCCCCTTGATCCTTCATCGCCGCGAAGGCCCGCCGGCTGCAAAGGAACGTCCCGGTCAGGCACGAGCCAACAACGTTGTTCCAGGCGGAGAGCGGCAGCTCGTCGATGCGACCGCCGTCGAAAGCTCCGGCGTTATTGACGAGAATATCGACGCGCCCGAATCGTTCGAGCACCGCGGCGAAAAACCGATCGACGGCAGCTTCTTCCGTCACATCGACCGGTTGAGAGAACACTTCAACCCCGGCCGACTTCAGTTCGGCAGTCGTCTGCGCCAGCTTCTCGGCACTGCGAGCGCAAAGCGCCAACCGCGCCCCTTCCGCCGCAAAGGCGCGGGCGATCGCCTTGCCGATCCCCTGATTGGCCCCGGTGATGACAGCCACTTTTCCGGCGAGTTTTTTCATCGTGTCGAACGTTTTGCAGAAGAAAATGAATTTGCGCGTTGATTGACGCTCGCTACCCGCATCCACTCCCGCAGTGCCTCTCCCTTCCCCCCCCGGCGGGGGAAGGGCCGGGGATGGGGGGGCGAGCGTCTCGGAGCGATCATCGCATATCTCGTTCGTCATTGAGTTGCGAACGTCGTCCTCGTTTTTCGTTCGCCTGCGGATTCGCGATCCGAAGCGCATTCCAGATCCCCTCAAGGACAACGTCCATGTTCTCGGTGATCTCGTTATTCCAAAACCGAATCACGCGAAATCCCTGTGCCTCCAGCCAAGCGGTCCGTGCGTCGTCTTTCTCAAGTTGCTGACCGTGAAAAGCACCATCGACTTCGATGATCAAGCGTCGCTCAAAGCAAGCGAAGTCGACAATGTACGCGCCCAGTGGCGCTTGCCGGCGAAAGCGACAGCCATCGAGCTGACGCTTACGGAGTCGATCCCAGAGGCAACGTTCTTCAATTGTCGTCTGATCTCGCAGAAGTCGCGCGAAGTCACGGGACATAGCTCATTTCCAATGCAGGTTGCTGCTGCGGATGTAGCTCCGAGACGTTCATTCCCCCCCATCCCCAACCCTTCCTCCGCCGGGGGGGAAGGGAGAAAGGAAACAAAATCTTGCCGCATGTCTCCCTGAATTCCAACGTTGTATCCCGTCCTCACTCCGTCACAATTTCGACTGCTCCCCAATAGGCGTATTCGAACGCCCATTCATCGGGGAAGTTTTCGAGTTCCAGTTTGACCTCCTGGCCGGCGAATGGGGAGAGATCGATCTCGATGTCGGCCCACAGATTCTCGGTCGATTGCTCGCTGATCTCGTTGTCGTACAGCTTCTTGCCGTTGCCCCGAACGATCAGTTCCCAATCGCCGCGCGGATCGTACGTGACCGCGATTCGCAGTTTCGACTTTTTGTCGGCGGGAATGTCGACCGTGCGCGAAAGCACGCAAGAGACCCCTTTTTCCGGGGGATGCGTGCGGACGACTGCGAGCCGACCATGGTGGTTGTGGATCATGGCCAGTCCTCCCTCGCCGACGGCCGACAGTGTGAAGCCCGGCGCGACCTCTGCAAGGATCGGCGCGAATTGCGCAGGATCGCTCGTGCTGCGCACGAAGACGCTCTCGATCCCCGAGAGACGCCGCGCGGTCGGGTCGTTCGGTGGCTTGTCGAGCGTGAGGAAGGCAAACAGGTCGGCGATCTCCTGGGACTTCAAAGTCTTCTCGACATCCTCGGGCATCAGCGACAGCTCGCTGTCCTTCATTTCGTCGATCTCGCTCCGCGGAACGACTTCCTGCTTGCCTCCCTGGATTTTGAGGACGACGCGCTGATCGCCGTCTTCGGCGAGGAGCCCCGAGATGATCCGGCCCTTGGTGGTGACGATCGTTCGGGCCTGGTACGCGGCACCGATGACAAGGCTTGGATCGAACACGTTCGAAAGGAGCTGATCGTACGAGTTGCGGCCGTTGAGCGTGATGTCGGGACCGACCTCCTGTCCTTCACCGTAAATCTTGTGACACTGCCCGCAGGTTTTCTTGAAGACTTCGTGCCCGCGCTCGGCATTGCCCGGTGTGCGGCGAATGAGAGCCCGCATTGCGGTGACCACCAGTTCGCGCTCTGGATTGCGAGTTTCGCGAATCGCTCCCCAGTGCTTTTTCACTTCGGCCGCCAGTTCCGGATCACCGCTCGCGAGCACCTTGCGGACCTGGTTGACGTTCATCACGTCGGCGGAAATCTCCTTACGGGCGATCGCTGCCAACAGCGGCTTCGCCCAGATGGCCCGCTGCGTCAGCGTGTTGATCGCAACCGGCTGCGATCAACA
>JAGVKR010000632.1 GCA_020050375.1 Planctomycetales bacterium | reverse complement strand
CGTCAGTCGCGTTGCGGAGCACTTCGAAGACGATCGGCTCGGCCAGGCAGGCTTCGGGACCGTCCATGTGGGGGGCGATGAACGACTTGAGTGCGCGCGGCGAACGTGCCCGCGTCAAATCGATCCAAAGACTGGTGTCAATGAGCGTGGCCATCAATCGCGCCAGGCCTTTGCGTGCTCCGCGGCCTTGCGGCGATCGACTTTCCGTGCCGCCTCATAGCCGGCCAGCTCGACACCCCACTCTCCGACGACGAACTTTTGCGTCAGCGCCTTGCGGCGTTTCAACGTGGCCTTGTCGGCTTTCACGACCGTGCCACTCTCCCCTGACGCTGCCGCCAGCCCCTGACGGAGCAGGTCGGCGACGGCGTCTTTCAGTTTCTTCCCCTCGTTTACGGCGAGGATTTTGATTTCTTTGACCAGATCATCGGGCAATTCAAGCGTGGTTTTCATAAACCCATTTTACTGGTTTCCCAGGTCTACGCCCATTCCAGCCGCGCGATTCTTCCGGACTGCAGGCCAACGACGACGGCGGTGCCCAGGGGGTCGCAGTGGAGGCGGCAGACGTCTTCGGGGAGAATCGTCCGCCACAGGATCTGGCCGTCGGAGTTCATGTAATAGAAAAAATGCTCGGTGGTGGCGGCGGCCATTCTGCGGCCGTCGTAGCTCGACGAGACTTTGAAGATCGTCCCTCCCATCTGATACGAGCCGATCTGCGAGCCGTGCTCGTCGTGGCACTTGATGCCGTGCGTGTAGCTGGCCAGCAGGATTTTCTGGCCGTCGCCGGTGATCGACAGATCTCCCACGTGGGCGAACAACTGCTGCTGCCACAGCGACTCACCCTGAAAATCCAGCGAGACGAGCATGCCGAACTCGGTGACGGCGACGAGCGCCGGCTTGTGGATCAGGAACTCGACGGTCTTCAGCGGCTGCACCGACCGGAAGCGGCGGACCTGCTTGCGATTGGCATCGTAGAGGACCGTCGAGCACGACGCGAGGTTGGCGGCGGCATACATTCCGTGCGCTTCGAGGGCCACGCTCAGGATCGGCTCGGTCTGCTCGATCCAGCCCTGGAAGGTGAGCTGCCGGTCGAACCAGTAGAGCTTCTCTTCGCCGATCAGGGCGATCCCCCCGCCGCCGGTGTCGCTCCAGGCCAGCCCGCGGATGGGGGAGGGGCCGTGCGTGACATTGGCGAGCTTGCCGTGCCGGTCGAGCCGGTAGAGCCCTCCCGCTTCGTCGGCGGCGAGGGTTTCGCCCGTTTCACGGGCACAGGCCAGCGCGACGAGCGGGGCTTCGGTGGCGAACGACCAGGCCGCCCGCGGACGTTTTCCTTCTCCGCGGCTCAGCCAGTCGGTTTCGCCTGCCATTATCGTCGCGCCATTTGCCTCTGAAGGACTTCGAGCGCCTTTTGCACGTCGGCGTCGCTTTCGAGATCCCCCGGACTGCGCACGTGGGCGCGGTGCTTCTCCGGCTCGGGGACTTCGATGTCGGGCCGCACGCCGATCTTACCGAGCGTGTGCCCGTTGGGCGAGTAGAACTTGGCGGTGGTCAGCCGCAGGCCGCAGTTGCCGTGCAGCTCGGCAAAGCTCTGGACCGACCACTTGCCGTACGATTTTCGACCGACGATCGTCCCGCGTTTGTGATCTTTCACGGCCCCAGCGATGATCTCACTGGCGCTGGCGCTGTCGCCGTCGATGAGGAGGACGAGCGGCAGGTTCCAGTTCCCCTGGCGATGGGCGGGGTAAGAGTGGTTGTCGTCGTGATTTCGACCGCGGGTCGAAACGAGCACGCCGTCGTTGATGAAGCGGTCGGCGACTTCGACGGCCGTATTGAGCAGGCCGCCGGGGTTTCCACGGAGGTCCCAGATGAGCGATCTCATCCCCTGTTGCCGGAGGTTGGCGAGGGCCGTGTCGAGCTCGTGCACAGTCGATTTTTGAAAACTGTTCATCTGGATGTACCCGATGCCCCGGTCGCGATCGATGATTTTGGCGATCGGAATGCTTTTGACGATCACGGCGCGGCGGGAGATCGACAGGCGGCGGACGGCGCCCCCGTCGATTTTCTGGGCTTCAAGGACGACGCGCGAGCCGGCGGTCCCCTGCAACATGCCGGCCGCTTCGTCGGTCGTCATTTTCCGCACGTCGATGCCGTCGATGCTGACGATGTGCTCGCCGGTCAGCAGCCCCCCCTCGGAGGCGGGGCTCTCGGGAAGCACGTTGACGAGCAAGAGCCCCTTGCCGGGCTCGGCGCGAATCTCGACCCCCAGCCCGACGAACTGGCCGTCGATGTTGGCGTTGAGGTCGCTCAAGCGTCCGGGAGTGAGTACGGCGCTGTAGTCGTCGAGGGCGTTGCAGCCGCCGAAGACGTATTCGAGAATGATCGGCGTGGGCTTCATCCCCAACTGCTGCTGCCCCAGCTCGCAGACCTGGGCGACGACGGCGTGGACCTCGTCGCGATTGCTGACGGGCTTGTTCCAGTAGTGCTTGTGGAGCGCTTCGCGCATCGCCAGGACGTTGCCGCGATAGCGCGGGGCCACGTTGGCGTCGAGGAACCGCTCTTCGCCGAGCGCCAGGTAGAGGCTCTCGGTGCCGTGGGCGACAATCGACGTGGGATGGACGCTTTCGACGAAGCGGCTCTGGACGTTCGAGAGGACTTCGTCGAACAGGCCCATCGCCTCCTGCCGCGACATGGGCAGAAGCGACCGGCGAAAGCTGTTGTCCGAATAACGGCGTTCGACCGAGAAATGGATCTTGGCCCGGCGGAGGCCGTATTCGAGGTCTTTGTTGTCGGGATAGGCTTTGATCGCCTTTTCGTAGTGGACGATCGCATCGAGCCACTTGTGCGAGCGCTCGAGCTCGACTCCCGAATTGACCGCCTGCACCGTATTGACGAACGGAGCGGTCGATTCGACCGAACCGGCAAGGCCGGGAGAAAATGCCAGGCCGGCCCACAGCCCGACAAACAGAAACACCAACGCACATCGCAGGGAACGACGAAGCGGCATAGGGGGTCTCTCTTCCCGACGGCAGACAGTGGCGCCGGATTCACCTCAGGAGGCTGTTGCACGATGGCAATCCCTGCCGGCTTCCACGCGTCGCAACCCGCGCCGCACGGAACGAAAGTCCCTTGGCAAGTCGTTGAAAAAGGGGGACAGGCACCTCGCGGCACGTGAATTCCCACGGGTTTCCGGGCAATGACCGGAGCCAGTCCCCGTTTTTCAACGACCTGCTGAATCGGTCCCGCCCGTGTTGCGATTTGGCAACATTCGCGGAGCCATGTTGACTATAAACCACATTCCGGGGCGGGTCAAAAAACTGCCTCCAATAATCTCCGGCAAAGGCGGCATAACCCACCCGTTGGATCGTTCGCGGGGGGGTCGTGGCGGTGGAGGGAGGCGTTCCGGGGGCGGAGGATTTGCGGGGGAGGGGGAGGTGAGTGCGGAGTGGGGAATTCGGAGTGCGGAGTTTTGAGAGCGGAAGGCGGAGAGCCGAAAGCGGAGGGGGCTCGTTCGCATGGGGGTGTCGCTGACATCCGTTTGAACTTCCGAGATTGCCTGTCGACGCCCTACGTTGCACGGACGTCATTCCCACCCTCGGGGCACGCGAACCGACCTTCGCTCACCGTTCCCACAACTCGCGGATCAATGCCGG
>JAGVKR010000181.1 GCA_020050375.1 Planctomycetales bacterium | reverse complement strand
TCCGCCGCGAATAGGCTTTCGTCAGGGCGCGATCGAGGAGCGTCATGGACCTGCCGGGGTCAGGGGGCTGGGGAATCTTCAGGATCGATGGTGCCGTCGAGCCAGACGGTGCGGCCCGCGACAGGCCGTGTTGTCTGGTAGACGGCCGCTTGCACGCTGGAATCGTAAGGCGGTTCGCCGCCCGTCGCAGCGCTCCGTTCGGTAGAAGCCCGCGACCGATGGATGGTTGTCGCGATCGACCTGGCGCCCGATTCCGGCTCGAAGTCACCGGATTCGTCGTCGGCGAATACGTCTGTGTTGTCGGTTTCGATGGCCGTTCCGACATCTTTGGTCAAACCAAAAATGAGGGCAAAGCACGACAGGCCGACCAGCGCCATCGCGACCAGCCACAGTCGATTCGTCACGCGGCGACCGGTGATCCGTCGCCAGCCGCCCCGCGACCGCTTGTCGAGGATTCCGTTCAGAACCTTCATCCCGCGCGTCGGCTCAGGGGATCCGTCCGGGGAAGGAGCCCGCGGCATTTCTCCGCTCGGTACGGCGGGAAGCCGCACGCGAAATTCCAGCCGGCCGGCAGACGGAGCATTGAGGTTCGAGCGGGCCGACGTGGCGGACATGGTTTGTCCTTCCGCTTCTCGCGAATGGAACTGGAAACAAAATCAGGGGCGGCTCTCTGTCGGCGCACGATTTGCGCCGCAGGCAAGCTGACGAATATTCCCTCGTCTCCGGATATCGACTTCCGCCCGTAGTGATCTTGAGCTTTCCGCAAACTTTGACGGTTGGAACGATTCTATGGATAGATACGTCCGTATAGTAACGTCCAAAGACTCTAACGAGGAACTGCGTGAAGCGATCTCGCGCCCGCGCATACAATTCGGGTTGCGATGCGCGGAGCGACACAATCAGGGAGAGCGCACGGCCGATCTATCCGGCAAGCCGATGCGGCAGGCACGATGACAGCGATGTGGGTCCGCTTGTCGTCGGTGCCGCATGCTGTTGCAGCTCGCGGAGCAATTGTCCCAGGAGCAGGGCCGTAAAGCCGACGCACATCAAGGGAGCCAGCCATACCGGGTGGGCTGTCGGGACGAGTCGGCGGCCGATCTCGAAGCTGCCGACAATCCCCGTTGCGAGCAACACCAGCACCCAACCCAGCGCCGTGTTGCGCTGCACCAGAAACGCCTCAGCACAAAGCAGGCCGATGGCTGGCGCGACCAGAGCGTAGGTGTTGTTTTCCGTCCGCGGATTGAAGAGCATCAGGTAGCAGCCGGCGATCGCGAAGAGGTACGGGGGGCAACGACTCGCAGGGAGCCGCCGGTGGGCGTGCCAGCCGGCCAGCAATGTCAGCGCGGCCGCCCCGAAGCGAATCGCCATCTGCACCGACCCGGAGACTTCTATCCCAACGGTTTGCAACAACCCGAACAGGTGCGCCCAGGGGTGGTGTGTTCCTTCATACGCCGCCGCTCCGAGCATCTCGGCAAAGGCGACATACTGCGTCGTTGCGTAATGCCCGTTTCCGCGGACGTAAGGGATCGCGATGACGACCCCGATGCCGACCAGCAAGCGCCCGAGCATGGGACGATAGATCCCCGCGACGAGCAGGATCAGCACCAGGATCAGAGGTTTGAACGCCAGTCCGACGGAGAGCAGGATCGCGGCGCGCCACCAATTGTGCCGCGACAACTCTTCAACGGTCAGCATCATCAGTCCGGCGATAATCAGCGTGGCCTGCCCGTTGCGGGCAGCCGACCAGGTCAGCGGAATGGTCACGCACGTCACGAGGGGAAACAACCGCACGCCCGATCCCGTTTCGGCCGTCCGGCACAGGCGGAAGACGCCTCCGGCGAAAACGCTCACCGTCAGCATCCGCCATGCGATTTCCGAAAGAGCGCTCGGGAGCAGCGTGAAGGGGATGAATAGAATTGCGGCTTGGGGGAGATACAGAAATCCGTGGCCGTCGCTGCGGTACAGATTGTCTCCCTGCAGCCAATGATTGGACGCGGTTGCATACTGCAACGTCACGGTCGATGTGCGGCCGGCGAGTATGCCCGTTGCGATCGTCAGGAACAGAAGGCCCCAGAGAATCCAGGCGTTCCGTTCGTCGCGCGATTGAGTGAGCGTCGGTTGCAACATTGGGGAAAGCATGGCGTTGTCGGCGTTGATGCCGACACAACGCAACTCAGGCAGAGCACTGAAATTCGGCAGTGGATAACAGCGGGGCCGGCTCGTGCCGCAGGGAAAATCGGCTCCAGGCCAGCGGCTTTGCGATCTCGCCGATGAGGAATCCGAGGAACACGAGGCAGGCGAGCGGACAGAGCCAGACGATCGGGGCGCGGGGTGTCACCGCGCGCGTGATCTCGTAACCACCCGTCAGCGCAACGACGATTGCCACGAGCAGCAGAGACCGAGACCAGCGCTTCTCGACGCATAAGGCGCGCGCCGTGAAGGCGGCGACCGCCGGCATCAGCAGTGTATAGCCGTTGTTTTCGGTGCGCGGGTTGAACAGCAGCAGATAACACGCCGCCAGTGAATACAACAACACCGACGCCTGCGGAGCCGGAAACCGGCGGCACACCAGCCAACCGGTCGCCAGCGTCACTAACGCCGCCACGACCTGCAGGGCGGTCTGCCCGGCGACCGGCATGTTCAGGCCGATCATGTGCAGCATCGCGAACAGGCTCGGATACACCATCTCCTGGCCGACAGCCGAGGCATCATCGAGATTCTTGAGGAATAACACGTACTGGCCCGTCACATAGCCGGTGTTTTGCACGGCGTAGGGGATCGACAGAAACAGGACCCCTCCCAGCGCCAGGCGCAG
>JAGVKR010000608.1 GCA_020050375.1 Planctomycetales bacterium | reverse complement strand
TCGAAAAAAACCCCGGCTTCGTCGAAGGCCACACCTGGGAAGGGGGCCCGGTGGCCTGCGCGGCGGCGATCGCCGTCATCCACGAGATCATCGAGCGTGACCTGTGCAAAAACTCGCGCGAGCAGGGAGCGCGGCTGCGGGCCGGCTTCGAGCGGCTCGCGAAGAAGTACGATTGCATTGGCGACCTGCGCGGCAAGGCCCTCTTCCAGGCGATCGAGTTCGTCGCCGATCGTAAGACGAAAGCCCAGTTCCCCGCCAAGCCCGGGTTCGGCGTCCGCGTCGGCCGGCGGATGCTCGAGCATGGCCTCTTGTGCCGGTTCGACCCGCACTGGATCGCCTTTGGCCCCGCGCTTACGATCACCGCCGAACAGATCGACGAAATGGTCGCGATCCTCGACCGCAGCATCGGTGAGATTTTGGCGGAATGAGCGCCGCTCAAAACTCCCTTCCCCCCTTGCGGGGGAAGGGTTGGGGATGGGGGGAGCGAACGTCAATCGACGATCAATACGCAACCTTTTCGCGAATCAATCGAACTTTGCTGGACGCTGTTGAGTGCTATCGCATAGTCGCCTTTCGCTGCGCGAAAGGGCGGGCGTTCTTTCGCGGAGCGAAAGACGACACTCATTGATGCGTCGATCTTTGGTGCCGCGCCCCCTGTTATGTCTGCCGCAATTCGACTGACGATTCTGTCGCCCGAAACCTGTGACGATTGCGGTCTCTGTTGCACCGGCATCGGGTCGCCGGTGCTGCTCTACGTTTCTCATCCCGGCGTGTCGGGGGCGCATCCCTTCCGGCCCGCCGGCCTGCCGGAGGCGTTGATTCACGAGATCGACGAACACTTCCTCGGAATGTTCCGCGGGCAGGAGCCACAGGATCAATGCTTGTGGTTCGAAGCCGAGACGCGCCGCTGCCGGCACTACGATTGGCGCCCACAGGTTTGCCGCGATTACGAACTGGGGGGCGATGCGTGCCTCGCGCAGCGCGAGCAGCATCGCGCGAGCGCCGGCGGGTGAAATTCAGGGGTGAGGCCCGCGCAATAAAAAACCCACGGTGTGTTTCCCGTGGGTTGGAAGGGTTTCAGTGCGAAGTCCGCTTCTCATTTGGACTTCGTAGCGGCCTTCTTCGATTGAGTCGCGATGATCTTCTTCGTGTTCTTGAGTTTCTTCCGCTTACGTTCGCCGGCGTGGTTGGCGCCCATCGATTCGTCTCCCTGAAACAGTGTTACGTGTGGTTTGCAATCGGTTGTGATGACGATTGCAGATTAGCAATGAAAACCGCGACGTCAATGCCGGCGGCATAACCCGGCGGACAGCCCGGTCAAAACCAACGTGTTCGCAAAGCGACGGGCGAGAAGTGCATGTCTCACCGCCGATCGAATCCGCGGCCTGCCGGTCAGAACCCGGCTGGTTTGCCCGTCGCCGGACTGCTGCCGGCGGCGGGGACGGCGGGCTTGTCGCCCGTGATGCGGAGTGTTTCCAGGCAGAGAGGAATCCGATCGGTCAGTCGTTCGACGCCGTCTACATCCTTAGGGAGAACGAAGAGCACGACCGTCTGAATGTCGCCCTGCTCGTACATATAAATCGCGAACTGTCGTTCGACGCCGAACACCGGCTCGGTGGGGTTGAGCGTTAGGGACTTGTACGTGACAGGTTGCGCGAACGTGCCGACGCTCCGCGGGAAGGTCTCCTGCCGTTCGTCTTCCGGCTTGGCACTGACGCGGAGAGTCTGCGAAAGAAGGGTGGCGACCTCTCTGTGAAAGCCTTTGAGGCGGTCGCCGGCGTTGGCCAGGTGGTGGTTCGTGAGGACGTAAACGAAGCCGTCTTCGTGGGCCGCCGCACCGTTTGCGGCGATGATCTTGAGTCGGGCGACAAACGCCCCGCGCAAGCCGGGGAGCTCAATGTTCATGTATTTGGGTTGCCGGTCGTCGGTAACCGCGCCGGGGGCCGCGCCCCCTGTCCCCCCCAGCGAACCTCCCGCCGCGCCGGACGACGCGGCCATCGATGCAAACTGAAGCGGCAACCGCAGACGGACGCCCACATCCGGATCGACCCAGTCGCGATGCAACTGGCCGTCGAGCATCTCCATGTGCGCGAAAAGTTGCCTGGTATTGTCGAGCCGCTTTTCGTACTCCTCAGCGCCGCAACTTGTGAGGAGGAGCGGGGCGAACGCAAAGAGGGCCAGCGCAGCGATGGAGCTGAGGCGCGGCAGGATCTGCTGCGAAGGCTGTCGCGTGTCAATGACGTTGCGCCGTTGCAGCATGGATCGTTCCTGAGAGTTCGTCACGTCCCTTATGGCTTCTCGTCTTTCTCAGACTTTGCTTCGGAATTGTCGCCGGTGTCGTCGGCCTTCTCGTTGGGTTTGTCACTCGTCTCTTCGGGGGCATCGCCGTCGGGCTTGTCGGCTGCGTCGTTGTCGCCGGGCTGTTCTCCTTTGGGCTCTTCGCCGGACTTGGGTTTGGCATCGGCCGCCGCGCCCTTTTCCTTCACCAGTTCTTTGCGGCTGAGGTGCAGCTTATTGAAGCTTTCGGCGGAAATCACGTAGTACCATTCGCCGAAGCGACGATTCAGCTCTTCGATTTTCCCCTGTCCGGCTTTGACCTTGTCTTCATACGCCTTGAGGTCGGCCTCGTACTTCTGCTTGAGCGTCTCGTAATCCTTCTTCAACTGTTCCGGCGACTTCTCTTTGGCTTCGGCAGCGGGTTGCTCTGCTGGTTTGGCCGCCTCGTCGTCAGAAGTTTTGTCGGCAGGCTTCGCGTCGTCGCCATCTTCCTTCGCCGGCGCGTCAGCCGGGGCGTCCTTCTTCGCGTCGTTCTTTTCAGCGCCGTCGTTCTTGTCGGCCTCGTCCTTCGCTTCGTCGACCTTCTTCTCGTCATCGGCAATCGACGGCGGACCGCACTCTTCGACTTTCTTCTCGTTATTGCCGTCAGACTCTTCCTTGCCTTCTTCGACCTTGTCGCCGTCTTTAGTTTCGGTGTCGTCGTCTTCTTCGACCGCCTGTTTTTTTGTCGCGGTTCCGGACGACTTCTTGCCGGGCTTGATCTTCGGCGCGGCTTTGGATTTCGTAGGGGTCTTTTTGGTTTTTTTCACCGGCTCTTCGGGAAGGCCGGCGGGTCGCTCGGGCTCGATCGGCTTTTCGCCCAGGTACTTGTCGTCGAAATTCGTCGTCACGAAGAGATAGCGGCTGGACTGCTTGCCGGCGCCGGCTTCCTTTTCGTCCTTCTGTTCACCGTCCTTTGCGGCATCCACCTTTTTCTTGTCGGCTTCGATACCGGTTTCGACCTCCGATTCGTCTCCCGAAAAGATCTCGCCGAACCGCAGAACGTAGACCACGCCGTCGTTGGTCGCGACACTCAGCTCGCCCTGACGCGAGTAAAGCCGCGGCTTGGTTTCGTCGTCACGGCTTGGCCCGACTTCGAAGCCCCGCGCCTGCATATCCGCGAGAAGAATGTCGCGCTGAAGCGTGTTCTGAACGAATTCCCGGTCGATAGTCAGATCGGCGTTCACCCCTTTGGGTTTCGGTCGCACGCCGACGAGCTTCAGGTCGTCGAGCGTGCTGACCAGGTCGTTGACCTTGGTCGTGTCGACTTCTTCG
>JAGVKR010000673.1 GCA_020050375.1 Planctomycetales bacterium | reverse complement strand
GCAGTCTGGCGCGGCGCTCAGCGCCGCAAATCGCTCGAAGCCTTCAAATCGGTGTACAGCATTTTCGTCAGCCGCATCGACGTTTATACGAAACAGTATGTGCCGCAGTTGTCTCCGCTGGCCCAGGGTCAGGTGGGAATCGTCAACGTGAAACGGATTTGGAAAGAGAATCAATCGTACTGGCGAGGCAAAAATCTGCCGCTCCACCAGGAAATCGTGTTCGCCAGCACCGGCACGAAAGACCCGAAGGATCCGGCCGACAAATATGTCGGAGCCCTCGCCGGATCGGATATCCAGACAAACCCTCCGGCGACGAACGCCGCCATCCAGGAGATGAAGGAAAAGGCATTCACTCCCACCGTCGATCAAATGCCCTCGGCGGAGATCCTCGCGGAGATCGACCGGCATGTCGACTTTCAGAAGATGGAAGAAGTGCTGATGGAGGAAGGCCTGAAGAAATTCGCCGACCCGCAGAAAGCGCTGCTCAAGTTGATCGGTGAGAAGCGCAAAAGTTTGAACGTCGGTTGATGAGCGTCGAGCGCGATCGGGTCCGCATCGGCGGGCCTGCTTTCCAGCATACCGCCCCGGACTTGCCATGAGCTTACTCGGTCTGATCGTGGTGGGGCTTGTGGCCCTCCTCGCCATCGGCATTCTCGTTGCCGCCGTGGGAGGGCTGAGCCGATTTCGATTGGGACACGCGACGCTCGATTGTCCCCATTGTAAGAAGGAGACACCGGTTACAGCGGGGAAATGCCGGCATTGCGGGAAGGAGTTTTCTTAGTGCGACGAACGCAACCGCCAAGCGACGCATTGGTCGAGAACGAGCGATACCAACCAACCGTTTTAAAAGAAACTACGGAGAGCCACGGATGATCGTTGGACTGCCGCGCGAGATCAAACAGGATGAATACCGGGTCGCCCTGCTGCCGGTTGGCGTCGAGGAACTGACCCGCGCCGGGCATCTCGTGCTGGTCGAGCGCGGAGCCGGGCTCGGGAGCGGAATTTTCGATGAGCAGTATCGTGAGAACGGCGCCGAGATCGTCGAGACGGCGGCCGAAGTCTGGGGGCAGGCCGAGCTGGTGGTCAAAGTCAAGGAGCCGCAAACGCAGGAGATCCCCCTGCTCCGTCGCGGGCAGATCCTGTTCACGTATCTGCACTTTGCCGCCAGCGAATCGTTGACGCGCGGCGTGCTGGCCACGGGAGTCACGGCGGCCGCTTACGAGACTTTGCGCGGTCGGAACGGCGATCTCCCGTGCCTCACGCCGATGAGCGAAGTCGCCGGTCGAATGAGCATTCAGGAGGGGGCCAAGTATCTGGAACGCCCGCAGGAAGGGCGGGGGATTTTGCTGGGAGGCGTGCCCGGCGTGCCGCCGGCGCACATTTGCATCTTGGGAGGCGGGATCGTCGGCAAGAACGCGGCCCGTATCGCCGCCGGATTTCAGGCGGATGTCAACATCCTCGACATCAACGTCGATCGGCTGCGGTATCTCGACGACATCATGCCGGCCAATGTCAACACGCTCTACAGCGATCGGCACAACATCCGCGACCAGCTCTCACGTGCCGACCTGCTCATCGGCGCCGTGCTGATCGAAGGGGCCCGCGCCCCGCGCCTCGTTCGCGAAGACGACTTGAAATTGATGAAGCCGGGGGCCGTGATCATCGACGTGGCGATCGATCAGGGAGGCTGTGTCGAGACATCGCGCCCGACGACTCATTCCAAACCGACTTACATCATTCACGGCGTCGTCCACTACTGCGTCACCAACATGCCGGGCGCCGTCGGGCGAACGAGCACCTACGCACTGTGCAACGTCACGTTTCCGTACGTGCTCCAAATCGCGCAGCTCGGCCTGCACGGCGCTGCGGCCCGCGATCCCGGCTTGGCCAATGCCGTCAACATGTACGATGGCCGGCTGACGAACAAGGCGGTCGCCGACACGTTCGGAATCCCCTATTCGCCGTATCAACCTGGGGTAGAGAAGGCTTGAGGATCGGGACCTGAGGCTTAAAGAACGACGCGCGCGACAGAATGCAATTACCGCTCGTGAGCGGCGGGGTTGATCCCCGCCGTCCTTTTCACGACGGTCGATCGAATCGACCAGCGGCCCACCGGGGTAAACCCGGTGGCTCGCAGTGAGAGATCCGGCGCGGCGTGAACTGGCCGAGATTCAGGGGGCTCACGCCCCCCGCTCGCCGGCACGCTTTACGTTCCCGCCGGCTTGAGACGCTTGATGCTGATGTTTCGGAATTCAACCGGGTCGGAGTGGCCGGCGAAGCCGAAATAGCCCGACTTCAAGTCTTTGCCGGGATGCGGCGAGTTGTTCATGAACTCGGTGACCTTCCCGAGATCGCCGTCGAGGATCGTCGTGCCGTTCAGCTCAACCTTGATGCTCGAGCCCTGCACAGTGACTTGCTGGTAATTCCACTGGCCGACTGGGCGAAGGTAACCGCGATGTGCGGGGATTATTCCATAGGCCGAACCGTGTGCCTGGCGGGGATCAAGGTTGGCATATTTCGCGTCTTCGGTGTCGAGGACCTGCAATTCGCACATTCCCTCGTAGGCCGGGTCTCCCTTGCCGGAATAACGGATCGCCAAACCGTTGTTGCCCGCCGGGGGGAGCTTGAACTCCAGACGCACGACGAAGTCGTCGTACTTCTCTTTGGTATGGAGCACGCCTCCTTTGCCGGCTTTGCAAGTCACCGCGCCATCTTTGACATCGTAATTCTCCACCGCCCCGGCCCAGTCTTCGAGGTTTTTTCCGTTGAAGACGGCAACGAAACCTTCGGGGTCCTTCCCGCGGAGCAGCGCATTGGCTTCGTCCGCCGGGATCTCGCGGACGAAAATGTTCCGCCAGCGGATTTCGCCGCCGTGCGTCTGCAACTGAAGGGGCCCCTTTGAAAACAGGGGACGCGTTCGATCCCAGAAATTTTCGAGCGGGGCAGCGTCGACGACCAATTTGTCGTTCAGCCAGACCGAGGTGCGATCGCCGACCTGCCGGATGCGGAAGCGATTCCACTCTCCGAACGGCTTGTCGGCGACGATAAGCGGGTCCTTTCCGGGGGCGCCTTTGCTGTTGTTCCAAAGCCCGCCCGAGCCTTTGTCGGCGCCGATCTCCCATTTGCCCCCTTCCTTGGTGGTATCCCAGATCTGCACCTGCGGCGTGGCGCGCAGGTAGATCCCGCTGTCGGCCTTGGCGACCGTCTTGTAATCGATCCAAAGTTCAATATCGCCGTAATCCTTGTTGGTGGTGGCGTAGCCTCCCTCGCCGTCGTTCACCAGTTCGCCGCTCTCGATTCGCCAGTGCTTTTGGAAGTCGGAGATTTCATCGGAGCGTTTTTTCTTTTGCTCGTCGTCCGACATGGCCCACAGCTTTCGTGGATCGAAGTGCCCCATTCCGTGCCAACCCGACAGATCTTTGCCGTTGAAGATCGCCGTGAAGCCCCTCGGCGGCTGATTGCTCTCCTGAGCGGTCGCAGTCATCGAGAACACGTAGAGCAGCGAAACGAGCGAAAGGCAGGCAGTGGCGAGGCGCAAGGTGATGCTCCCTGGATGTCACGGAAAAACGGAGACGGGCATGCGTGAAGTCACTCGAAGAAGCGACTTCTGCCGTTGATCAACTACGTCAGACAATTTTCTGCTCGGCCCCATCTTAATCAGACAGTCGGGTGGATGCGATAAGACGAACCCAGGGAACGACCTTTCGGGCCAGGTGTATCAACCGCGGCCGCTACGGAATGAACGGCCAGCGAAACAGCGCCAGCGAACGCTCGGGCAATTCGAATGGCTCCTTGGGGTCGAGATACCGCGGTTCGTGCCGGGTCACAGCCGTGTTCAGCAGCAATTCCAGACGCGGGAGCTGCGCGGTGACGGAAGGGAGCGTGAAGATCACGCCATGATGCGACGCATTGAGCAACAGGAGCAGGTTATCGCCCACGACCGACTGCCCCGTCTCGTCGGACTCGTCGACGTCCCCCGCGAAAAACACGCCGACGCTTTGAATGAAACCGGCGCTCCAGTCGGCGTCGGTCATTTCACGGCCGGAGGGATTGAGCCAGATGATGTCGCGGATCCCTTTGCCGCGAATCCGCCGGCCGTGAAAAAACCGTCGTCGTCGCAGCACCGGGTGATCGCTGCGAATCTTGACAACGCGCCGCACGAATTCGAGAAACGCCTGCCGCTCGGGGGTGATATTCCAGTCGAGCCAGGTGAGCTCGTTGTCCTGACAATACGTGTTGTTGTTTCCCTGCTGCGTGTGGCTGATCTCGTCGCCGGCCAGGAGCATCGGCACTCCCTGTGAGAGAAGCAGCGTGGCAATGAGATTGCGTTTCTGTTTCTCGCGAAGCGCATTGATGGCGGGGTCTTTGACCGGCCCTTCGGCGCCGCAGTTCCAACTGTGATTCTCGTTCGCTCCGTCGCGATTCTCTTCGCCGTTGGCCTCGTTGTGCTTGTCGCTGTACGAAACGAGGTCTTGCAACGAAAAACCGTCGTGGCAGGTGATGAAATTGATGCTGGCGTACGGCCTGCGCCCGCTGTGCGAATAGAGGTCGCTCGAGCCGGTGAGCCGGGTGGCGAACTCGCTGACAGTTCCGCCGTCACCCTTCCAGAAGCGGCGGACGTTGTCGCGATACTTGCCGTTCCATTCGACCCACCCGACCGGAAAGTTGCCGACCTGGTATCCGCCGGGGCCGACGTCCCAGGGTTCGGCGATCAGCTTGACCTGCGAGAGGACCGGGTCCTGGTGAATGATGTCGAAAAACGCCGAGAGCCGGTCAACCTCCTGAAGCTCGCGAGCCAGCGCGGCGGCAAGATCGAATCGGAAGCCGTCGACGTGCATTTCCTGCACCCAATACCGGAGGCTGTCCATGATGAGCTGCAACACGCGCGGGTGCTGCATGTTGAGGCCGTTGCCGCATCCCGAGAAATCGACGTAATGCCGGCGATCCTGCGGGGAGAGTCGGTAATAGCAGTTGTTGTCGATCCCCTTGAGCGACAGCGTCGGCCCGAGATGGTTTCCCTCGGCGGTGTGGTTGTAAACAACGTCGAGAATGACTTCGAGACCGGCCGCGTGCAGGGCGCGAACCATCGACTTGAATTCCTGAACGACGAAATAAGCGTGTCGCGCCGAAGAATATCGCAAGTCGGGGGCGAAAAACCCCAGCGAATTGTACCCCCAGTAGTTCACCTGGTTGCGCTGCACCAGAAACGGCTCGTCGACGTGGTGGTGGACAGGCATCAATTCGACGGCGGTGACTCCCAGGTCGAGAAGATGGCGAATGGCCGGCTCGGTGGCGAGGCCCGCGTACGTGCCGCGAAGGTCCTGGGGAATTCCCGGCAGTGTCTTTGTGAACCCGCGCACATGGAGTTCATAGATGACGGTGCGATGCCAGGGAGTCCGCAACGGCTGATCGTTTCCCCACGTGAACGCGGTGTCGACCACAAGCGCACGGGGAGCATACGCGGCGCTGTCGCGCTCGTCGATCGACAAATCGAGGGTGGAGTCGCCGATCTTGTATCCGTAGAGGGCGTCGTTCCAGTTCAAATGTCGGCCGATCGCGCGGGCGTACGGATCGAGCAACAATTTGTGCGGATTGAAGCGATGCCCTTTGGCGGGTTCGTACGGACCGTGAACGCGGTATCCGTAGTGCTGGCCGGGCTTCAGATCGGGAAAATAGCCGTGCCAGACCTGATCGGTCTGTTCGGGAAGCGGAATCCGTTGCGTCTCGCGCCGCGCCGACGAAGAATCGAATAGGCACAACTCGACTTTGGTGGCGTGTTCTGAAAAGAGGGCAAAGTTGACTCCGCGACCATCCCACACCGCCCCCAGCGGATAGGGCAAACCGGGCCATACTCGCATTTCCACATCGCTCCCACAGAGGATATCAGCGAATCACTCGCTGAAGGATCAGGAGGTCTTCCACCCTCCGCGCGAGGAGGTAAATCCTTCCCATATCCGTTCCAGAGCGAATCTGCAACCGTGGCGAAGGAGTGTGGCGAAGGAGTGCGGAATTCGGAATGTGGAGTTCGGAGTGGAGCAGCCAGCCCGCATGGTCGACGAGCAGGTCTGCAACGTGACCGACTCAGAATAGCCGTGCCATTCATCAACAAGGCACGCCTCTAACGGCAGAGCTGCCGCAGACCGGCGAGGGACGGAGACCGGAAACGGTCGGCGAAGATATTATACCTCACGCGGCTTCAAATGAGGCATTCACAAACCCCCTCCCCAACCCTCCCCGTGAACGGGGAGGGGGCCGACTTCCCCCCGTTCGCGGGGGGATTGAGGGGGGGGATCGTCTCAAATCGGACCGCGCGGAGTATAACTCGACGCGTGAGCGATGGCGCGCGGTGAAAGCCTTCACGCACTCCCTCGCTCACGCGTCGGTTTGAGATCATCGTCAGTGTCTCCCGGTTCCCGGTTCCATCCCCGGCGCGACCTCAATACCGTCGAATGACTCCCGTCACGACTCCCAGCACTTCGACCTCCGTCGCATAGATCGGCTGCATCGTCGAATTAGCCGGTTCGAGACGGACGCGGTGGGGCTCTTTATAAAACTTCTTCAACGTCGCGTCTTCGCGGTTGACGCGCACGGCAGCGATGTCGCCGTCGCGACACGATTTCTGCTTGCGGATGACCACAAAATCGCCGTGCGCGATCTGCGCTTCGATCATTGATTCGCCAGCGACCTTCAGGCAAAAGTTCTTGTCATCGTTGAACAGCGAGCTGAAGTCGATTTGCTCCTGCTGCTCCACGGCTTCCGCCGGACTGCCGGCGGCGATCCGCCCGGCGAGCGGCAGCGTCATTTTGCTGAGCGGTTCGCAGATCTGAATAGCGCGTGACATGTGTGCCTCACGCGTGATCAAGCCCTTCTTCTCGAGCGCCTTCAGATGACACATCACACCGTTGGGGGATTTGATCTTAAACGCGGTGCCGATCTCGCGAACGGTTGGCCCGTAGCCGCGGTTGATGATCTTATCTTTGATAAAGTCGTAAATCGCTCGCTGACGCGGGGTCAGCGAGCTCTTGTTGACTCCACGCGGGATTCCTGCCACCTTCACCGATTGAACGCCGTGTCGCATTGTGATGAACCTCTCTTGCCTACGGGAATCGTGCGATCGGAATTTATCCGAACGCCCGCTTGGGCAGGACCAACTCCGTTCATCGGAATGTTAATATACAGGTGTGCACAAATCAAGACATCTACTCATCATTTGTTCAGATTTCTTCGAATGCTCCCCATCCAGCCCGCTTTCCCGGCTTTGGATCCACGGGGTTGAGGCGATTCGCAAATTCGAGTATGGTGGATGTTGTGGTTGCGAGGTAGTCGGCTACGGAACAAGGGCCGTTTGACCCCGGCTTGGAGGAGGAGAGAATGGCATCGTCACGCGCAGATGAAGTGGCTGAAATCCTGTGGGAGTTGAAGCGGGCCGGTAAGGTCTCAACCTACACCCACATTGCCCGTCGTGCCGGCTTCAGCGCCGGCAGCAATGGCCGCGCGATGGACTCCTGCCTCAAGGTCATCCGTCGTGATTGGCCGCACCTGCACTGGTGGCGGGCGGTGAAAGACGACGGTGTCGTCGAAAACGGTTGCGAGCAGGAAGCGGCGTTGCGCGAGGCAGGTTTCGCTCTCGAACCGGCCCAAACCGGAAAGCACGTGACACTCGTCTCGATCACCGAGCATTTGATGACATGGGAAGCGGCGGCGACTGAAGCAGCCCCTCCGGCGGCAGAGTAACCCTGCATCGCGGGATCGCTCCAGTTCGTTGGCGACTTGACGCTACACTGACGATTCGCTGGCGTCCGAAGCTTCGCCGAGGATTTCGCGCATGCGGCGGAGCGCACGCAGGTGCCGCATCCCGGCGGCCGGCGGTGTGAGCCCCAGGATCTGTGCGGCATCGCTGTTCGAAAGCTGCTCGACATGCCGCATGACGAGAATCTCGCGGTCGTCCTCCTCCATCCGATCGAGGGCGTCGAGGAAACGCTGGTGCAGCTCCTGCCGCAGTGCCATGGCGGCGGGAGTCAATTCCGGGTCGCGTAATTGAGCCGCGAGCTCGAGCGAGGAGCGGTCGCCGAAGTTCGCCGGCGAAAGCGGCTGCTCTTTGTCGAGGCTGCGCCGCATGGCAACCCGGTGCCGGCGGTGGAGATCGATGATTCGATCTTTGGCCATCTCACGGAGCCACAGCGAGAACGGCAACCGGGGATCTCGTAGATAGCCGGCCAGCCGCTGACTGGCCTCCAGCAGCACATCCTGCACAACGTCACTGGCGTCAACCCGTCGCGACAAACGTTGATCGAGTCGGGCCTGCACCATATTGCGGAGCGCGTTGCGATGCCGGTCGAGGAGCTCGTTGACCGCCGTTGGCTCGCCGCGCCCCGCCTCACGCATCAGTTCCTGAGTTTCGTGCGAATCGGGCCACATGGGGAAGATCGCGGAATCGGCGAAGCATCACAGGCACAATTCGATTGTACCGGCTTGCTCCACGAAACTCGACAGCGCGCCCGTGCTTCCGTTACTTTCTCGCGGCTCTCCCATCGATCCGCGTTGAGGAATTGGCCGCCGGAGCTGTGGACTTCCGGTTCGCTTCGGCGGGGGGCGACTTGATGACCGGCGAACGGGATTCACCACTGTCTCGCCGGGCCGAGCTGTCCGGCGCTCCCGCCGATTTCCCGCCCGACCCCGACTTTTTGCGATCCGCCATCTTGATCTGCGAGTTGAATTGCGGAATGAGGTAGCCGGGCACTGTCCGCTGGCGGTAAATGGTGAGCGCGTGCATCCCGTGATAGAGGGGACCGCAGTCGGAGGCGACGTGCTTGTTGTTCACCAGATCCTTGGAGACGGCGGTGATACCGCGACGAACCCATTCCTCGCCGAGCTGTTTTTGGGAGAGGGCCACCATCAGCCATTCCAACTGGTGACCGGATGTCGCAATCCGCGTCGGAAAGTCGTCGCTGAAACGCGGCCCCTTGAAGTGGTCGGCCGAGAACGAGCCATCGGTGTTCTGTAGGGCCCTGGCTTCGGCGATGTAGCGCTGGATCTTCTGGTCGGCTTCGAACCACACGCCCCGCAATTGTTTGCGGTTCAGCCTATTCGTGCTCATGTGCATGTTTCGAGCGTAGGCGAGCACGAACAGGCCGTGGCATCCGCCGCAGGCGCCAGAGGTGACCGGCTCGTCGACTTGCAGCTTCACGAGCCGCTCGATGCTCCACGGTTCGCCGGTCGCGCTGAACCAGTGCGCATCAGGTTCTTCGTAATGGGCGAGGGCCCACAGTGTCCAAGTGATCTCGACCCCCTGATGGACCTGCTTTTTGGCGTCGTTGATGAT
>JAGVKR010000468.1 GCA_020050375.1 Planctomycetales bacterium | reverse complement strand
GCTGCCGCCGGCATTCAACCCCGACGGCGGTTCTGTCACCGCTGGCAACAGCTCGCAGATCAGCGTCGGCTCGGCTGCCCTGCTCGTCATGTCGGAAGACAAAGCGAAGGAGCTCGGCCTGAAGCCGTTGGCCCGCATCCGAGCCATGGCGGTGGCCGGTGTCGACCCGGGAGAAATGGGAATCGGCCCGGTCCCGGCGATCAACAAGGCGCTCGGACGCGCGGGTCTCAAGCTCGCCGACATCGACTGCATCGAGATCAACGAGGCTTTCGCGGTGCAGGTCCTTTCGGTGCTCAAGCAACTGGGAATCAACGAAGAAAAGGTCAACACCCGCGGCGGCGCGATCGCACTGGGGCACCCCCTGGGGGCCAGTGGAGCCCGCGTCGCGACCACCCTGCTCTACCGCATGCGCGACGAAGGGGCCCGCTACGGTGTCGCGTCGCTCTGCATCGGACAGGGACAGGGAGCGGCGACGATCTTCGAATCGTGCGTTAACTGAATCGTAAAGGGATCAGGGGTCGGGGATCAGGGAACAGGAGGCAGGCGTCAGGCATCAGGAGACAGTCGTCGGAGCCAGCTTTTTATCCCTGACCCCCGATTCCTGACCCCTGACCCCAGCATTCAAAACCGAAAGCCGAACGATGCCGCATAACCTCGCTTCGATGCACCGCGAATCGTGCCTGCGATTCGGCCCCGACTGCGCCCTGCGCTTCAAGCGATTCGGGCGCTATCAGGACCTGTGCTGGACCTACTATCGCCATCAGGCCGATGGGGCCGCTGCCGGTCTCGTCGAGTTGGGGGTCAAACCGGGAGACCGCGTTTCGATCTTCTCCGAGAACCGTTACGAATGGCTGATTGCCGATCATGCGATTCTGAGCACAGGTGCGGCCAATGTTCCGCTCCATGCCCCATTGACCGCCCCGCAGGCCGCCTACCAGCTCGGCCACAGCGACGCGCGGGGAATTTTCGTCAGCAATCAGGCTCAGGCCGACAAAGTCGCCGCCGTGCTCGACGAGTTGCCGCAACTTGAGTTCATGATCTCGTTCGATGCTATCCAGCCCCCGCCCCGTCTCAAATTCCTCACCTGGGAAGGATTGAAGCACCGCGGCTGGCAGCGCGGCCTCGAGGGTCGCGCTGAAATCCTCCGCCGCGAACAGGCCCTCACCGGGGCCGACCTGGCGACGATCATCTACACCAGCGGGACGACCGGCAATCCGAAAGGGGTTGTCCTCACTCACAACAACCTCCTCTCGAATGCCCTCTCGACGCGCGATGTCTCCGACGTCCGTCCCGGCGACGTGCAATTGAGCTGGCTCCCTTACAGCCACATCTACGCCCGCACGGTCGATCACTACCTGACCAACGTCACCGGCACGACGCTGGCGCTGGCCGATTCGGTCGACACGCTGATGACGAACCTCGGCGAAATCCATCCGATGTGGATGACGGCTGTCCCCCGCTTCTACGAAAAAGTCTGGACCGCCGTCGAAGCCGCCCCTCCCGCTGATCGCGCCAAGCGCCTGAAGCAGATTTTCGGCCCTCGCCTGCGTCATCTCAGTTCAGGCGGCGCGCCCCTTCCCAAGCACATCGGGGCCGCCTTCGCCGAGTTGGGCGTCCCTCTATACGAGGGGTACGGCCTCACCGAAAGTTCTCCCGTCATCTCGTTCAATTCGGCGACGAGCAATCGCCTAGGGACGGTCGGCCGGGCCATTCCTGGTGTCGAAGTGAAAATCGCATCCGATGGCGAAGTCCTTTCTCGCGGCCCGCACATCATGCGCGGCTACTGGAAGAATCCCGAGGCGACGGCCCAGGCGATCGTCGACGGCTGGCTGCAAACCGGCGACGTCGGGACACTTGATGCCGAGGGCTTCCTCTCGATCACCGATCGCAAGAAAGATCTGATCATCACCTCCGGCGGAAAGAACATCGCCCCCACCGAGCTCGAACGCCTCCTCATCAGCGATCCCTACATCGACCAGGCGGTGGTCTATGGCGACCGCCGCCCATTCGTCACGGCGATCGTCGTCCCGAATTTTGCCGAGCTCGAAGCCGAATCGGGCGCGCGCGGCTGGAAGCGGGAAATCGTCGACGGATTCATCACGACCCCGTCCATCGTGCAATTCTACCAGCAGCGGATCGACAAGGTGATGGCCGCCGTCAGTCAGCCCGAGCGGGTCAAGAAAATCCTGATCCTGGGGCGGGCCTTCGCGTTGGCCGATGACGAGCTGACCGCGACCCTCAAGGTCCGCCGCCGGCACATCATCGACCGCTTCGAGAATCAATTCGCGGCCCTCTACGAATCCGACCTGCCGGGGACCGCCTGCGCGCCGTAACGCTTTTTTCGAAGCTATAAGCTCGTCAACAGCGAAACCACTGCAAGCGTGCGACGAATCTCCCTTCCCCCCCTGCGGGGGAAGGGCCGGGGATGGGGGGGCGAACGTCAATCGGCTTTCAAATCGCAACCATTTCCAGATCGAAAATTCAACAGTTCACAGGCGTTCGTCTGGAGGCTTATCTCTCGTGAATCCCGGTACTGACAGACGATCGATCCGCCGCGCCACATTCCTGTTCGTGCTGGTACATTGCGCGGCACTCCTTTTCGTTCCCCATGTCACCGCCGCGCCGCCACCAAAATCACCTCCCAACATCATCGTCATCCTCGCCGACGATCTCGGCTGGGCCGATCTCGCCTGTTACGGCGGCGATTTGCACGAGACGCCGCATCTCGATCGCCTGGCCCGGCAGGGGGTCCGCTTCACCGATGCCTATTCGTCGGCCCCGATCTGCAGCCCCACGCGGGCCGCACTGCTCACGGGCCAGCATCCGGCCCGACTGCATTTCACGATCTGGCGCGAAGCGGCAGTGAACGGCCCTCCCCGCGACAAGCCGCTGATTCCTCCCGTCACGCTCACCGATCTGCCGAAAGACACCACGACGCTTGCCGAAATGCTGCAAGGGGCCGGTTATCTCACGGCCCTCGTTGGTAAGTGGCATCTCGGAGACGCCGACAATGCTCCCGAGGCTCACGGCTTTGAGGTGAACATTGGGGGGACGCACTGGGGAGCGCCACCGACTTACTTCAGCCCCTATCGCGGCCCGTTTGGCCGCAATCGCGAGCTGCGTTTTGTCCCACACCTGGAGTTCAGCCAGCCCGGAGAATATCTCACTGATCGCCTCACCGACGAAGCGCTCCGCGTCATCGACCGCGCGGGCGACAAACCGTTCTTTCTCTATCTCGCGCACCATGCGCCGCACACGCCGATCGAGGGAAAACCGTCGCTTGTGAAGCATTTCGAGCAGAAAATCACGCCGCAGCACCGGCACCAGAATCCTGGCTACGCCGCGATGGTCGCCAGTCTCGACGAAAGTGTGGGACGGATCATGGGACGCCTCGAAGAGCGCCAGCTAGCTGACAACACGGTGGTCGTTTTCACCTCCGATAACGGCGGCTTCATCAGCGATTCACAGGGACGCCGCGTCACAGACAATACGCCGCTGCGTTCCGGAAAGGGTTCGCTCTACGAGGGGGGAATTCGTGTTCCGCTACTTGTCCGCGGCCCGCCCGTCGCCTCCCCCGGCACCATCTGCCGTGAACCGGTCGCGACCGCCGACTTGTTCTACACGCTCCTCGAACTGGGCCGCATTCCGATCAAAGATCAAGCGTTACCGCGCGACGGGCAGAGTCTGATATCGCTGTTGAAAGAACCCGAATCGCCTTTGGACCGCGACACGCTCTATTTCCACTACCCGCACTACTACGCGACGACCACGCCGGTCAGCTCGCTTCGCGCCGGGGACTGGAAGCTACTCGAATACCACGAAACGGACAGTGTCGAGCTCTACAACCTCAAAGAAGATCTTGGCGAGAGTAAAAATCTGGCGACCGACCAGCCTGACCGCGCCAAAAACCTGCGCAACCGGCTGCACGCCTGGCGTACCGAAGTCGAGGCTCAGATGCCGACGAAGAATCCCAAGTGACTGGAAATCACGTCAACTGTTCCGATTCGTGTTGACCTGCCGCAGGAATCGTTCCAGAATTACGGTATGAGCATCGACACGCGAAAGCCACCGACTGAAGAAGCCGCCGACCTGAGAGCGGTCCTCGATCACGCCTTCAAAGGCAAGCCCCTCGATCCGGCGGTCGCTCGACGTGTCGAAGATCGTGCCGAGGCGATCCGCAAGCGTCTTCCTCTGACGAACATAGCGGTCGATCTTATCCGCGAATCCCGTGACGAGATATGAGATTGTTTTCGACTGTCTCTACGTGGCCCTCGCGGAACGCGAGGAGTGCCAAGTCGTGACGGCTGACCAGAGAATCGTCATGCTCTTCCCGGATGAAGCTGTCTCCCTTGCGTCTGTGTGACACATTTGTGGAGCGCATTGGAAGGCCTCAATAATCCGTCACGCTCCCGTCTGGGGCATGTTGCGGGCCGCGCCAGTGGTATTTGTACTGCGGGTCTGCGGCGATCGTGGCCAGGGCCGTTTCGTCGATGTCGACGCACAAGCCCACCCCTTCGGGGAGCGACACCTGTCCGTCGGCCGATTTGGTCCAGTGCGGCTTGACGATCCGGCCCAATAGTTCGTCATCGTACGATTCGTGGATCAGAAAGTGCGGTATCGCAAACGAGACGTGAAAGCTGGCGGTCATCCCCAGGTACGATTGCGTGCAGTGCGGCGCGAGTGGAACCGTCCAGGCTTCGGCGAGCGTGGCAATTTTTTTCATCTGGCTGATCCCGCCGGTGAATCCGCAGTCGGGTTGAATGACGTCGAGCACTCCCTCCGTCAGATACGGTAGGATTCCCCAGATCGTACGGTCGCGCTCACCCGCCGCCAGCGGCACGCGCACCTGCTGCCGAATCCGCTTGAAGACGTCGATATTTCCCGGCACGGCCGGCTCTTCGAGAAACAGCAGTTCATACGGCTCGATCGCCGCGGCGAACTGGATGAGCGTCGCCGGCGGAAGCGCGCTGTGCGCGTCGAACATCACCGCTCCGTCACGTCCGACTTTTTCGCGGGCCACCCGAACGGCGGCGACCATGGCATCGATGTCCGCCGGATTGGCCGACTGCGGCTTGGGACTCATCCCGATCTTGACCGCCTTGGGGCTCGGGTAGACGCGAACCGAATCGCGCAGCGGCCCCCCCAGCAACCGATAGACGGGCACCTGCCACAATTTGCCGGCAATGTCCCACAGGGCCATATCAATTCCGGAAATCGCGTGGAGCATGAATGCCCCGCCACGCTGGTTGCGCTCGGCCCGGTAAAGCGTCTGCCACACGTGTTCGATCCGCGTCGGGTTCTGCCCGTCGAGCAGCTCGAACATCGCGCGGATGAGTGCCGCAGCCACGCTCGGAACAACCCCCTTGACCTCTCCCCACCCACTGACGCCGTGATTCGTCTCGATCTTCACGTACACCCGATCGCGACAAACATGCGGCGTAACGCGACTGATGCGAATCGACGACGTGCGATCGACTACGCTCGCGGCAGGAGCTTCGGCGCCGGCGGCCAGCTCCTCGTACAGCGGAACCCCGGCCGAAAGTCCCAGCGCAGCCAGCATCCGCCGACGTGGAATGAAAATCGACGGCGACATGTTCATGGGGAATTCCTGTCTGGATGAGGATTCGGCGAGTGGGAAAGCTCGTAGTGTGGACTTCAGTCCACACGAAATCGTACGTCGCGTCGGCCGGAGCCACGAAGACAAATCACGCGCGGCCAGTGTGATTGACGAGCGGCACCGTAGTGGGGATTCAGAATCCGCCCGTTCGCCGGGACGGATTTGGAATCCGTCCTACGCGAATCGATCAGCTTACTCCGTCGCGGCTCCAAAAGCGAAGAAACCACAAAACCGCACCGCCTGTTCCGATTCCTGTTGACCCGCCGCGTGAATCATTCCAAAATTGCATTATGAGCATCGACACCCTAACAGCAGCGGAAGCAAAAAGAGAACTCGACGAAGCCGTCGAACGGCTCGTGAAAGGCATCCGCGATCCGGAAATCGCTCGGAAAGCCTGCGAGCGGATGGACCAGACACGGGAAGAATTGCGGCAGCGGATCGGCACCGTGGAAGTCGCTGTCGATTTGATCCGTGACGCTCGCAATCCATGAAATTTGTTCTCGACGCCAATATCGCGGTGAAGTTCTTCTTGCTTGAGCCAGACTCTGCAAAGGCGATTGCGCTCCGGGACGATTTCCTCAACCAGATCCACGAGCTGATCGCCCCCGACACTCTCCCGGTTGAGGTCGCCCACGCTCTGACTCGAGCGGAAAGGAAGAACATCCTTCCCCAAGGGGATGCGATGACGAAAGTCGCCGATCTTCTTTCGATGGCACCCGTGCTGCATTCACATCTCCATCTGCTCTCTCGTGCCGTGGAACTCTCCTCGCAAGCACGGATCGGAGTGTTCGACTGCCTCTACATCGCCCTAGCGGAAAGAGAGCAGTGCCAGGTGGTGACGGCTGACCGGAGAATGTTCACGCTCTTCCCGGCTGAAACTGTTTCCCTTGCGGCTCTGTGACCTTCCACCAGATCATGCAGCAAATAATGTCGAAAGTTCGCCCGCTGGTTGCTTGCGACAGAAAACATTGCGTTGATTTTCGGTCAATGCTGCCCACACTTCCGAGAGGTTGACGGATGCATTCACTCACGAAACTGTGTCGCTTGTGGTTTGGTTTGAGTCTGCTGGCGGCGCTCGGACTTCTTGAATTCTCACCCGACGTTCTTTGCGGCGAGTCTGAGAAGAATGAGGCTGCCGAGAAAATCAGCCTGGAGCTTGATCAGATCAGTGAGGCTTGGTTTAAGGTGATTTTGGAAGCGGGGGAGTCTCGCCGGAATGCGAAATCGCCGATTGAGCTGGAGCAGGTACGAATCGAATTCTCGGCGAAGGCGGACGGGTTTATCAAGCGCAGCCTGGCATTGGCAAATTCACAGCCCGATAATTGGGCGGGGCTTGCCGCGTTGAAATTGGTTTCGTGTCGCTCGCCCGAAACAGAAGAAGGCAAGAAGGCAGCCGAAGCACTGGCCGCACGGGCCACGTCGGCCAACCTCGATGTTCTCGAAATAGCGCTCAGCTACTCTGCGAACGCTTCCGAGCGCCCGCTTCGAATGATGGCGCCCATTATTCTGGACAGGGTTAAAAACGCCCCCGACCATCCACAGGCGGCGAAACTCCTGGCGACTGTCGTTTGCGGACTTTCATTGGCTGGTGACGAAGGAATGAAAGCACCTGTTCAGTTCGCAGAGGCGGCTGACCTAATCATCAAACATTTCCCTGAAAACCCGAACATTGTGAACTTCTGCGAGCATTTGGGTAGGGGATATGGGAGTCCGATCTGGGCAGGCGATTTCGAGAGACATCTGCGGACGATTCTCGGCAGGAATCAGCATCGGAAAATTCGCGTTGCGGCATCGTTCGCTTTGGCGTCCGTTGTCCAAGGGACAAATGAGAGCCGCCAAATCGAGTCAGAAAAACTGTACGAGCAGTTTCTTAAAAAGTTCGACGGAAGCGAAGACTACCCTTACGCCGGTATCGAAAAAATGCTCGACGATTATGCGAGGGGGGCATTGGTGGAATTGCGGTTGCGTGGGTTGGGCAAGCCCGTCCCTGAAATCGACGGGGTCGATCTGAACGGACGCGAAACGAAAGTGACTGAATTTCGAGGAAAGGTCGTCTTGCTCTGCTTCTGGGCCACTTGGTGTGGCCCCTGCATGAAGATGGTTCCTCATGAACGCGAACTGGTCAAGCGATTGGAAGGCAAGCCGTTCGTGCTCGTCGGCGTGAATGGTGACGACAATGAAGAAGCTGCGAAACGTGCCACGATCAAACACGAAATGACGTGGCAATCATTTCGCAAGAAGCATAGAGAGAACGGCCGAAGCATTCCGGACGAATGGAACGCTGTATTTCCATCGTATTACCTCATCGACCAGACGGGGATCATCCGCAAGCGATGGATTGGCTCCCCGCCACTGGAAGAGTTGAGCCGCGTAGTTGATAACCTGGTTGATGGGCAAGCGAAGAGCAAGACGACCGATTGATTCGGTCCGGCTGTTCGGCTGTCGGCGAAAGAAAAACTGAGTGCGCTGGGACTCGAACCCAGGACCTACGGATTAAAAGTCCGTTGCTCTACCAACTGAGCTACGCACTCGGGATCACCGCGACGCAGAGGCGCCGCCGGTAAAACGTGGAGCAATCACCCATGCCCTTCACGCGGCATTCCGGCCGGAAAACCCGGCGGTCAATTGCGTCTGCAAAATAGCAGAGCCACCCCCCTTTGACCAGTGTTCGGCCGGCTTCGGAGCGGACTATGCCGGACATTTCCGGCCATCTCTTCACCCGCAGGTTTAAGGCCGCGTCCTGTCAGGTCAAATCGGCGAATACCGAGCTCCTTCAATCACCGTCGTCGTGTGGAGTCTGGCGACCACGCGCGATCACTCCGATTCCAATTCGCGCCAGCGCTCGCGAAACGATCGCGCGGCCGGGGCGGGAAAGTCGCGGCACTTTGTCCAGCCGCCGAGCGGACCTGGAAGACGGCTCAGAGATCGGAAGAGCGTCG
>JAGVKR010000625.1 GCA_020050375.1 Planctomycetales bacterium | reverse complement strand
TTTCCCGGAAAATGGTGGACCGCGCCCAGCAGCGATATCGAACGTCACTCGCTGCGACGCGGGAAAAATGAGCCAGTCCCCGGGCTGTGAACGGTTACGAACTTGGCGGCCGCTTCTCGTGTCCCTACACTGACCGTTGATCCTGCGTCGTTCCTGCCCCTCTCGGAAATCTCCCCCCATGTCCTCCCGCGTTGTTCTGGCGATGAGCGGCGGAGTCGACAGCTCCGCGGCGGCGTACCTGTTGCGCGAGCAGGGGTACGACGTCATCGGGCTGTTCATGCGCTCGGGGGCGGCCGAAGAGACGACTTGTGCCACGGCGCCGCAGGGGCCGCTAGCGATCGTCACCCCCGATTCGCACAAGCAGGGGTGCTGCAGCGCCAGCGACGCGGCCGATGCGCGGCGGGTCGCCGATCGGCTCGACATCCCCTTTCACGCTCTCAATTTTCGCGAGGCGTTCGGGCGGATCAAAGACTATTTCGCCGACGAGTATCTGGCCGGACGGACCCCCAACCCGTGCGTGATGTGCAACAACTGGCTCAAGTTCGGCAAACTGTGGGATTTCGCCCGGCAAGTGGGGGCCGAAAAAATCGCCAGCGGGCATTACGCGCGGCTCGTGCCGACCGAGGGAGAAGGCCTGCCGGCGCTCGTCCGGGGCGTCGATCCAGGGAAGGACCAGTCGTACGTTCTGTTCGGCCTGCCGCGCGACCTGCTGGAGCACGTTTTGTTTCCGGTGGGGATCTACGCGAAAGACGAGATCCGCGACATCGCCCGCCAGGCGGGTCTGCGCGTCGCTGACAAACCCGACAGCCAGGAGATCTGCTTCGTCCCCGATCAGGACTATGCCGGCTTCATCCGCCGGTATCGGGGTGAATGTGACACGGCGGGTGAGCTGGTCGACACGGCCGGACAGGTCGTCGGCCGGCACGAGGGGTACGAGCAGTTCACGATCGGACAGCGCCGCGGGCTCGGTATCGCGTTCGGCGCCCCGCGCTATGTGGTCGCCGTGCGGCCCGAAAGCCGGCAGGTGGTGATCGGCACGCATGACGATCTCGCGTGTCACGCGCTCGAAGCCCACCGCCTCAACTGGCTGGTCGACGATGTTCCCGAGCGGTTCCATTGCACGGCGAAGATCCGCTATCTCCACGCAGGCGCGGACGCCGAGGTGAAGCTCACCGGTGACGATGTGATGCACGTCGCGTTCGAAGAGCCGCAGTTCGGCGTGGCCCCCGGCCAGGCAGTCGTGCTCTACGACGGCGACCGCGTACTGGGGGGCGGGTGGATTCGGTAGTCGCAACGATACCGTCGTGGTTTGTGGAACCCTCTCAGAGAGGCAAACCACGAATCAAACGAATACGAATGAGACTCTGGAGATGAGCCCGGAGCCAACCACCCCAATTCCCTTCTTCATTCGTTAGATTCGCCTGATTCGTGGTTTCACTTTCCTGACTTCGGCGAAACGGCCCCGTCCGTCAGGTTTTGCGTGCGCGCGTCCCGGCGATCACGGCGCGACTTCTTCAAGACAGCCAGCAGCGCGGCAAACAGTCCGAGCAGGATCTCATCCGCAAAGGGAATGAAATCCGGGATGAAGAGATCGACGGTGAACAGCGCGATTGCCAGCGCCAGCAACTTCGGAAAGCGCAGCTCGGTGGCGTATTTCAAGAAGCGGTCTTTGATGGCTCTGGTGGGTGACAACATGTGTGGTGGTCTCCCTCCGCATGGACCGCCCGGGGCGCAATGGGCTCAGCGCGCATTCTACGCCTCCCGGCCCTGTCGGACTACCGGTGGAGGTGATTCGCCAGTGCACGAGGATGATTGGGCACTCGCTGGAGATTTCGCTGCGCTCCCGACGACAGCCACTCGATGAGACGCGAAGCGGGAGCTTCGCATGTGGCGTTCCCAAGCGGAGCTTGGGAACGAGGGACCGGGAACCAGATTCGCAAATCGAGACACCGATGGCGACCAACTCAGACAATAACCCATTGAAATCGGGTTACTTATGATTATAATAGCGCGCTAACGAAAAGAGATCGACGCGTCCGTCAGAGTCTCAGATTTCGGCGGAAAAAGCCGGCCGACAGGGCTTCGACGGCGAACGGATAACGTAAGATAATGATAGTAAATATGTTAAGGATCACACCCCAAAGCCGGTCCCGCCGATGGTCTGCGCCGAACTTGTTGCGCGTGGCTGGTCTGGCGGTCACGGCCGCGTTCCTCGGGGGGTGTCAATGGGGGGCTGCGCCGGCGGAAAAACCCAAGCCCAAACCGACCGAAGTCGTCGTCGAGACGCCAATCGTGAAGTCGGTGATTGAACACGAAGAGTTCACCGGCCGCACCGTCGCTGTTGAAACCGTCGAGATTCGACCGCGGGTCAGCGGGTATCTCGACAAGATCCTGTTCAAAGAGGGGGAAGACGTTCGTGCGGGCCAGTCGCTGTTCGAGATTGACCCGCGACCTTACAAAGCCGAGTTTGATCGGAACGTGGCGGTCGTCTCCCAACTGTCGGCCCGCGTCGAAAAGCTCAAAGGACAGGAGCAGCGCGCCCAGAAGCTGCTGACGATGCGTTCCATTTCGCAGGAAGACTTCGACACGGTGATGTTCGACCGCGCCGAAGCCGAATCGGGTCTAGCCGCCGCCGTCGCCTCCAAGGATCTCGCCGCCCTCAACCTCGGCAACTGCTACATCACGGCCAAGATCAACGGGCGGATCAGCCGGCAGCTCGTCGACATCGGAAATGTCGTGCAGGCCGACGTCACTCCGTTGGCCAAGATCGTGTCGCTCAATCCGATGTACGCCTATTTCGACATGGACGAGCGGACCGTGTTGCGGCTGCAGCGGCTGATTCAGGAAGGGAAAATTGCTTCGGCCCGCGACACCGACATCCCCATTCGGGTGGCGCTGGCCGACGAAAGCGACTACACGCTGACCGCCCGGTTCAATTTCGTCGACAACCAGGTCGACGCCGCCACCGGAACGCTGCTCGCGCGGGCCGAGCTGACCAACGCCAACGGGATGCTGTCGCCCGGTCTGTTCGTGCGCCTGCAAGTGCCGATCGGCGAGCCGAAAAGTGCTATGCTCGTTCACGAAGAAGCGCTCGGGACCGACAAGGGGCAGCGATTCGTGTACATCGTCAACGATGAGAACAAAGTGGAATACCGCCGAGTGAAAGTGGGATGGCTCGATGGAGATCGACGGGTCATCGAAGAGGGCCTGCAAGCGGGCGATCGTGTGGTTCTGACCAACTTGCAACGGATCCGTCCCCAGGACGAGGTGACTCCCAAACCCGCCGAACCTGCCGAGAGCGTCGCCGCCTCGAAGCCGGATGCGCCTCGCGCTTCGGCTCACGCCAACGGCGGCGCGCGGTAGCGCCGGCCTGCCTCGCTGGCGTGCTTTGAATCTGCTTCTTTTCGTGCCTGCTCGTCGTCTTCTCGCGCCTTCAGAGACCTTGCCGTGTTCTCGCGGTTTTTCATCGATCGCCCGATCTTTGCCGCGGTCCTGTCGATATTGATCACGTTGGCCGGCGCGATCGCCGTCTGGACGCTGCCCATTGCGCAGTACCCGCCGGTCGCGCCCCCCACGGTCCAGGTCGATTGCAACTACCCCGGAGCCAGCGCCCAGGTCGTGGCCCAAACGGTCGCCGCGCCGATCGAAGAGCGCGTGAACGGGGTCGAGGACATGCTGTACATGTCGTCGCAGAGCACGAACGACGGTTCGTACACGCTGACCGTCACGTTCAAGCCGGGGGTTGATCTGAATCTGGCGCAGGTTCTCGTGCAGAACCGGGTCGCCCTGGCGCTCCCGCTGCTCCCCGACGTCGTGCGACAGACGGGCGTTTTGACCAAGAAGCGCTCACCTGACATTCTGCTGACGGTCAGCCTGAATTCCCCCCCGTCCGCCGATGCGCCCAACGGCCGTTACGACCAGTTGTACCTCAGCAATTACGCACTGTTGCGGATCCGGGACGAGCTGTCGCGCCTGCCGGGGATCAGCGAGGTGCTGGTGTTCGGGCAGCGCGATTACAGCATGCGGATCTGGGTCGATCCGAACAAACTGGCCGTGCGGAACCTGGCCGTTTCCGACGTGATCGCCGCGCTGCGCGAGCAGAACGTTCCCGTGGCCCTCGGGCAGATCGGGCAGCCCCCGTCGGTCGACGGACAACTGCTGCAAATCCCGCTCAGCACCAAGGGACGACTGGTCCAGGTGGAAGACTTCGAAGACGTGATCGTCCGCACGGGCGCTCACGGGGTGAAGATTCGGATCAAAGACATCGGCCGCGTCGAGCTGGGGGCCCGCAGCCAGGATGTCGCCAATCGCTTCGACGGGAAGCCGACCGTGGGCCTCGCGATTTTCCAATTGCCAGACGCCAACGCGCTCGCAACGGCCGATCTCGTCAAAGCGAAGATGAACGAGCTGTCGCGCGATTTCCCCGAAGGGGTCGTCCACGAAGTGGGCTACGACACGACCCCCTTCATCCGCGAGTCGATTCGCGAAGTCTTCTACGCGCTCCGTGACGCGATCATTCTGGTGGCGATCGTCGTGCTCATCTTCCTCAAAGGCTGGCGGGCGGCCGTCATTCCGCTGATCGCCGTCCCCGTGGCGATCGTGGGCACGTTCGCGGCGATGGCCTGCGTCGGCTTCAGCCTCAACAACCTCACGCTGTTCGGCCTGGTGCTGGCCATCGGGATCGTGGTCGACGACGCGATCGTGGTGGTCGAGGCGGTCGAGCACCATATCGAGAAGGGACTCTCACCACGCGTCGCGGCCGTCAAGGCGATGGAAGAGGTCTCGGGACCGGTGATCGCCGTGGGGCTGGTTCTGTCGGCGGTGTTCATTCCCTGTGCGTTCATCTCGGGGATCGTCGGGCAGTTCTTCCGGCAGTTCGCCCTGACGATCGCCATCTCGACAATCATTTCCACAATCAACTCGCTCACGCTCAGCCCGGCGCTTGCCGCGCTCTTGCTCCGTCCGCGGACGGCCAAGCGCGATCCCCTGACGTGGTTGATCGACCTCTTGCTGGGCTGGCTGTTCGAGTTGTTCGACGCGGCGTTTCGCCTGTCGACGCGCGGCTACACGCGGATCATCGGCAAGCTGCTGAGAATTCCGGCGGTTGTCCTCGTCGTGTACGGCGGATTGCTGTTGCTGACGTACTGGGAATACGGACGGCTGCCGACCGGGTTCATCCCCACGCAGGACAAAGGCTACCTGGTGGCCAGCGTGCAGTTGCCCGATTCGGCGGCGGCGGGACGGACACGGGCGGTGATCGCCAAGATCGAGCAAATCGCGCTTGAAACGCCGGGGATCAAGAACGTCAATTCGGTCGCGGGCAACTCGTTCATGCTGAGCGCCTACGGCTCGAACTTCGGCTCGATGTTCATCATCCTCAAGGATTTCAGCGAGCGGAGCGGGCCGGGCCTGCACGCCGACGACATTCTCGCGACGCTGCGCAAGCGGTACACAGCCGAAGTCCCTGAAGCGATCGTCAACGTCTTTCCGCCGCCGGCGGTCTCCGGGCTGGGCCGGGCGGGGGGATTCAAGTTGATGGTCGAGGACCGCGGGGGAGTGAACTTAGGCGCGCTCCAGACGCAGACCGACAACCTGATCAAGGTCGCCAACAAAGAATCGCAGGTGACCGGCCTGTTCACGGTCTACAAGGCGAACTCGCCGCAATTGTTCGCCGACGTCGATCGCGAGAA
>JAGVKR010000763.1 GCA_020050375.1 Planctomycetales bacterium | reverse complement strand
TTTCCGGCCGGCAATCCCTGGCGTCCCGAGAACATGGCCGCGACGATCTACCAGTCGCTCGACCTGCCCGAGACGACCGCCTGGTTCGACGAAACGAACCGCCCGCACCATATTTATTATGGTGACCCGATCGCGGGGCTGGTGTAGCGACGGTTGTGCGGCAATTGCGGCGAGAATCGGACGGCGGGGATGAACCCCGCCGCTCGCTGGCGTCAATTAACTTCGGTTGTCATGCGCCATACTTTTCCAAGCGGCCGGCGTGGGCCATGGCCAGCGACATCAGGTATTTCGCCTGGAATTGGCCGAGGCCTCCCTTGAGGCACTCGGCTTCCCCGAAGCTTGTGCAGGGGTCGGTCCGGCACATGTCGGCGGCCAGCAGCACGGGGACGGGGTGCCAACTGTGCGACTTCATTTTGCTCGGCGTGCTGTGATCGCCGGTGACCATCAGCACGTCGGGCTTGAGGGCCGTGATCTTCGGAATCGCCGCGTCGAGCTGCTCGATCCGTTCAACCTTCGCGGCGAAGTTGCCGTCTTCCCCCGTCGAGTCGGTGTACTTGTAATGCAGAAAGAAAAAGTCGAAGTCGTTCCACGTTTTTTCAAGCCGCGCGCACTGGTCGGCGAGCGTCTGCCCGGCATCGAGGACCTTCATGCTCACGAGACGCGCCAGGCCGCGATACATCGGGTAAACGGCAATCGCCCCGGCGCGCAGGCCGTAGACTTCTTCGAACGTGGGGATCTGCGGCCGCTTGTCGATCCCGCGCATCGTGAAGAAGTTGGCGGGATGATCGTCTTTCAGCACTTCGCGAGCCTGCTTCAGAAACTCGCGGGCGATGTCGGCCGTTTTCTTCGACGCGGCGTCGCGCGCGACAGGATCGAGCGGCGGAACTCCCGTCTTCTGCGGGTCGGTGTCCTCGACATTTCCTCCCAGTCCTTCCCCGCGAAAGACGATCACGAGGCGGTATTCCTTCACCGGACGCACGAAGCATTCGACGCCCGGGATTTTGATTTTCGCCAGCTTCTCGCAGAGCTTCGCGCCGATCTCGCTGGCGATGCGCCCCGCGCGGCGGTCGGTGATGATCCCTTTGTCGTCAATCGTGCAGAAGTTGCCGCGGATGGCGACGTCGTTCGGCCCGAGATCGAAATCGATCCCCAGCGCTTCGAGCACGCCGCGGCCAATGCGGAATTCGAGCGGATCATAACCGAACAACCCCAGGTGCCCCGGCCCGCTGCCGGGGGTGATTCCGGGGATCACGGGGGTGCTCGAACCGAGAACGCCGCGCGTCGCGAGGGCGTCGAGGTTCGGCGTCTGCGCCGTTTCGAGCTCGGTTTTTCCGCCGGGCGCGAGGGGCAGCCCTCCCAGCCCGTCGGCGACGACGAGCACGATTTTGGAGTTGTTCCGGACCTGGAGTTGACGCATCAGATCGTGCAGCGACATAGTATTTCGATTTGAACCTGGAGAGGATGTGAGCGCTGTTTGTTGTGAATGACAGGCGCCGCGCGCCTGCCTCCCTGTCGCAATGCCCCACCGTCGGCGGGGTTGCGACCCCAATTGTTGAGCAACCAACCCATCCCTGCAAGCCCCCGGCCGCCAAGGGCCCGGTGACAATCTGATCGGTGACATGCTGACCCGTTGGACGATTCGCCTGGCGCTGGCGGCCTACGTCGGCCGCCTCGCCGTCGACTTGTCGTCTCCGGGGGTGCAACCACAGCGCGAGCGACTCACGCGCTGGCTGTGGACGTTCGGGTGCCTCTTCCTCTGGATCCATGTCGCCTGCGCGTTTCAGTTCTTCCATCATTGGAGCCACGCCGCGGCGCATGAGCAAACGGCTCGCGAAACGGCCGCCGTCACTGGTCTCGACTGGGGCGGCGGAATCTGGATCAATTACCTGGTAATGTTTCTTTGGGCCGGCGACGTCGCCCGGTGGTGGCTGGCGCCCGCATCGCATCGGATGCGGGGTGTGATTTGGGGAGTGTTGTGGCAAGCCGGGCTGGCCTTCATCGTTTTCAACGCGACTGTCGTTTTCGAAACCGGTGCGGTACGCTGGATCGGCCTGTTGATGACGGCGTTTCTTCTGGCCCTTGCCGTACGACATTGGAGACGGCCGGGCTGATTCTCGTTCGCAAGAGCAGGCACAATTTTGTCGACAACCTGACCCGGGCAGCCAGCGAAGAGAGAGACCGCCAAGCCTCCGGCCGACCATGCTCGCATTCTCTACTCGGCAAGCAGCCGCTGACACAACGCGGCCAGTTCGTCGCCGCGGATCGTCTCGGGCAGAACCGCCAGCGCCCCCAGCTCGCGAAACGTCCATTCGAGCTCGCGCGTGTCGCCTGCCTCGACGACCAGCGGCAGGACGCCCAGCCGCGACAGCAGAGCTTGCTCCAGGCATTGCAGGGCCGGCTTGATCCCCGCATCGAGGTCGATCACGACGACGCTTTCGGGCATCGAGCGGCAAAGCACGAGCAAATCGGCAACCGACCGACACGGTCGGATAAGCACCGCTTCGGGCGTCAGGATGCGTTTGAGCGCGGCCTCCCAGCGGGGCCGCTTCTCGAACACCAGGATGGCCGGAGCCAGGTGGGGCATGGGGGAAGGATTCAGGATTCGGCATTCAGGATTCAGGGAAGAGCTTTCTACGCTGAATCCTGAATGCCGAATCCTGAATCCTCGTCCACACTGAATACGCGCGGGACAACAATCAATTCCCCTTCGGACGTTGCACGTCGATCGTTCGGGCTGCGGCGGGGCCGGATTCCGACGGGTCGAATGTCACTTCGAGCTTGTCGAATTTTTTCAATTCCTCGAGCATCGTCGGCTGATCTTTCATCAGGATCCGGCAGCCCTCGCCGACCTGGTAGGTGCTTTCTTTGCCATCGTCCGAACGGACAAGAATCTCGCGAGCCGAGGGTTCGATCTTCAGCAGAACCCCCGTCTGACGTCCCCGCCGCTCGGCTTCGACCGCGGTGATGCGCGCGTCGTGCGTGACGACCACTCGATCGCCCGGCTTCAGATCGCGGGGGGTGTTGTCCTTTCCGTCGCTGGTCCCTTCGCCATTGATCGTAATGCGGGATGCGCTGGCGAACTCGATCGGCGTCATCGCTCCATGCCGGTCGACCACCAGCCACAGCTTCTCGTCGATCTCCTTCACCTCGCGAACGAAGCCTGTCAACGCGACCGAACGCAGCGCGTTCAGGCGAATCACGTCACGCGGGGCGCGACCTTCGGTGTCTTTCAGATGGACGACTTCGATCCGGTCGCCGGGGAGCAACTCGGCCAGATCGGTCGGCTTTCCGTTGAGAATCAGCTTCGCCCCCTTGGGAACGTACATCGGCACGTCCTGGGGGTGCGGATCGGCTTCGAGATGCGCCGTGAGCTTCAAACCGTTCGGATCGACCGCCTTGAGCGAGCCATGCCCCGCCACCGGGCGCAGGGCCGTGACCTGCGGGACGCCTCCCCCCGTTGCCGGATCAGGCATGCGAATCTCGACACGGTCCTGCGGTTTCAGCTCGCGGAACAAGACGTAACGCGGTTCGTCCTTTTCGTCGGTCAGGCGGATGCGCGCCTGCTTGGGGATCTCGATTTCCTCGGGCACGCCGTGCTCGTCCTCGATGACGAGCTTCCCATTGTCGACCAGCACTTCGCGGATGACGCCGGTGAGTGGTTTTTCGAGCAGGGTCGTTGATTCCGGTCCCTTGCTCCCGTCTGGCATCAGGAGCACTGCCAGCGACAGCGCCACACCGAAGACCAGAGCCCCGATGGCCAGCCAGCGCTGGCGATTGCCGGGGATCGGGCCGACCGTCGTCCGCCCCAGACCGTCGACCGTCTCCTCGCCCGCTTTGACCAGCTTGATGTCGATCTTGAGGTCGGAGAGCGCCTGATCGGCCGTCTGATACCGCTCGGACTGAGGCTTGGCGATCAGTTTTTGAATCGTGTGCGCCAGATCGGGCGGAACATCCGCCAGCACGCGCTGGATCTCGGGCAGCCGGCGATCGGGAGCGGCGTGCCACATCATCCATGCCATCTGCCGATCCCGGCCGTAGGCGCTCAGGCCGGGAAACAGCGATTCGAAGTTGTCTCCGCACATCAGCTCGTAGGCCGCGAAGCCGAGCGAATACAAGTCGCTCGCCGGGCCGACTTCGCCGAACTCGTCGGAGACGACCTCGGGGGCCATGTACTTCGTCGTCCCTTTGATCAAGCTTCCTTCGGCATTGCTGACGCGGCGAGCCAGGCCGAAGTCGCCGATTTTCACCCGCCGGCGGCGATCGATCATCATGTTGCTGGGCTTGATGTCGCCGTGAACGATCCCATGCGCGTGCAGAAATTTGAGGGCCCGCAGGCAGTGCGCGAGCGTCGTGCGCAGGGCGTTCAAATCCATCTGCTTGCGGCCGGCGACTCGCGACAGGTCGCTCTGCATCAGTTCCAGGATCAACCACCCCCGCTCGCGAACGACGTCGAAGATCGTGACGATGTTCGGGTGCTGAAAGCTGGCCAGCAACTGGGCTTCCTGCCAATAGCGGTCGAGCTGCTTCGGGTCCTGCAAAAACTGGTCGTGGATCTGCTTGATCGCAATCTCGCGCCCCAGCTCTAGGTCGCGACCGCGATAAACGGTGGCGAAGCTCCCG
>JAGVKR010000465.1 GCA_020050375.1 Planctomycetales bacterium | reverse complement strand
CGCCAATCAGCTCGCAGTTCATCCGTCCACGATCTGCTTTTCGTTGCCCTATTGCGTTCAGCGCTTCAGGGGGCTGACGCCCCCCGCTCGCCGGGCTCCTCCCTACTGCTGCGTCGCCTTGTACAAATTGAGCGTGGTGTGCGCCTGACCCTGATGATGCGCTTCGTGCCAGGGGATGATGTAAAGCGCCTTGCCGATCGTCAGGCCCCGCGCCTGAAACGCGGGAGGGATCGTCGCCAGATCGGCCTCTGTCAGGCCGGCGACCGTCTTGAGCAAATGAGCTCGCGACTCGGTCAGAATCTCCCGGATGCGGGCGAGCGTGGGGATGTCGTCGTCGGGAGTGCTTCCCCCTTTGAAGCGCGGGACCAGATCGGCACAGGCGGGGGGCGTTCCCCGGAATCGCTCGGTGGCGAACAGCTCTTCGGTGATTCCCACGTGCATCAACTGCCAGGCGATATGCGCCCGCCCCGGACCGGGACGCCAGCCGAGAACGCGCTGCGGGTCGGGCATCTTTTCGATCGCTGCCAGAGTCGCCAGCGTGCGCTCGCGGCCGAACTCGACGAGTTGTGGCAAAAGTTGAATCAGGCTGGTTGACATCACACCCTCCCCGGGAAGTAAGAACGACGTTGTAAATCCACCGATGAGCTTCCGATTGTCGAGCGATCCCCCAACGATTGCAAGAATGCGGCGACACTTCGATCGGGCAATGCGAACGGGGGTTTCGTGAATCGCGACAATAGTCGATCAACGAAAGGTATTGCGGATACGCCAGATGGCGCGGATCAAACGGATAATCGTGAACCGGTGCTCTTCATTTTGTCCGTATCCGTGTCATCTGCGTCATCTGGCTTATCCGCAATTTATGCCGTTTGATTCACCAGCGGCGCTGCTTCAGCATTCAATTCGGACTTGTTGAGTCGGCGTTTTTCAATTACCTCTCTGTCCGGTCTTTCCACGTAAATCCTTCCGAAAACGACCGGCAAACAATGTCGACCCTTTCCACCGATCGTCTCCTCGCGGAATCTGCGGAAGCGGGGCGCGAATGCGGTCCGTGCACCGTCTGCTGCACGGTGTTGGCGGAAACCGAGCTGAAAAAGCCAATGCGCTGCGCCTGCGAACATGTTCGCAGCAGCGGATGCGGCATCTATGCCACCCGACCGCGCGCGTGCAGCGACTTCCATTGCCTCTGGCTGCGCGGCGCACTTCCGGCTGAAGAACAGTTTCGGCCCGATCAGCTTGGCGTGCTGTTCGACGGGTATCGCCCGAAAGGGGCTGACAAACTTCGACTGGTCGCGCTCGAAGCCTGGGCCGGGGCTTTCGATGCGCCGACGGCTCGCGACATGATCGACGGCATTGCCGGCGATCACGAGTTGGAGCTTTCGCGCCGCGACGGTTCGTGGCAGACCCGTGGCCCGGCGTGCACAGCGAGCGCCGTCACAGAATCGACTTGATCTTCGCCAGAAACTCGCGATTCGACGGGAACCGCTGCAGCGTCTTGACGAGCTGTTCCATCGCCTCGATCGGGTTCAGCGACACCAGGCTCCGACGGAGCATGATGATTCCTTCCAACTCGTCCGGGGGAAGAATGAGCTCTTCGCGCCGAGTTCCCGACAGGCTGATGTCAATCGCCGGCCAGATGCGTCGATCGGCCAGTTGACGGTTCAGGACCAGCTCCATGTTGCCGGTCCCCTTGAACTCCTGGAAGATGACTTCGTCCATCCGGCTGCCGGTGTCGATCAGCGCGGTGGCTACGACCGTGAGCGACCCCCCTTCGTCGAAGCGACGGGCGGTGCCGAACATCTTCTTGGGGATGTCGAGCGCCTTGACGTCGAGCCCTCCCGACATCGTGCGGCCGGTATTCCCGACCCACTTGTTGAAGGCCCGCGCGGTGCGGGTGATGCTGTCGAGCAGAATGAAGACCTGCCCCCCGGCTTCAGCGATCCGTTTGCCGCGCTCGATGATGAGCTGACTGATCCGCACGTGGCTTTCGACGTCGCGGTCCATCGACGAAGCAATGACTTCACCACGGACGCGGCGGCGCATCTCGGTCACTTCCTCGGGCCGCTCGTCGATGAGCAGCACGATGAGGTGCATTTCCGGGTGATTGGTGCTGACGGCGTTGGCGATCTCCTGCTGGAGCATCGTTTTGCCGGTGCGCGGTGGAGCGACAATCAGCGCCCGCTGCCCCTTGCCGAGCGGCGTCAACAGGTCGAGCACCCGCATGGTGATCGGCGTGGCGCCGGTTTCGAGCCGCACGCGCTCGAACGGATTGACCGCGGTCAATTCGTCGAACGGCTTGATTTTGGCGTAGTCTTCGAGGGAACGGCCATCGACGGATTCGACCGACTTGAAGCGCGGCCCCTGCGCTTTATTTCCCTGGACGACTTCTCCCTTGAGCATCACCCCTTCGCGCAACCGATGCTTTTCGATCAGCGACGCGGCGACAAACGGATCGTTCTTGCCCGAGGCATAATTGTTCTTCGGATCGCGCAGAAATCCGTAGCCCTTGGGATGCAGCTCGAGGATTCCCTCGATCACTCCCAGGCTGACTCCGCCCACGACGTCGCGCTCCAGGTCAGGCTGGCCATTGTTGTGCCGCTCGGGGCCGCGACGCTGATGTCGCTGCCGCTGCTGATTCTGGCTCTGCGGTGCTCCCTGGAAGTCGCCCCCCCCGCGTCGGGAGCGTCGGCGTCTTCGGCGGCGGCGCCGCCGATGATCGTCCTGGTCGGTCGCTCCGACCGTAGCGGAAGGCTCCGGGGAAGGCTCGGGAGGAGCCGGATCCCCCTGATCGTCCGGATCGTAGAAGCTGCCTTCATCCTGAAACACGATGTCGTCCGGGGAGCCGTTGCCTGAGGCTGCCATATGTCAAAAACTACCAGCAAAAAGAAGATGGTGACTGAATCCGGGCCGCATGGAGGAAACCAACACGATCCATACGGAGTCACACAGACCCGATTAAGAGCGGTCGAACTTAGCCAGTGCAGGATATGGTCAAATCCTGAAAAGCCCTTATTTTACGGGGCGGAAGATCGTCGCGCGGGCTACGTGCGCCCGTCAAAGCGAAAATCGCTCCAGCACCCCAAGCACCGAACTGAGCCAGCAGTTCTTCGTGGCACTCGCGAAGAGAGGACCGAATCAGGAGAACCGAATCGGGCGCACCCTCGATGCCGTAACAACCCCTTTTCAGAACTGCCAGCTGGACCAAATCATCCAGTCGGGCTGGCATACAGGATTGCTGCGGCTAGTACCCCGCCACAACTCGGCTTCGGGTCGTGAAGTTGCACCAGTGGCACAGCCCCAACGAAAACCGATTGCGACCCGAACAACAAAGTGTGACGACACACTAGTCAAGAGCCACACTATCTCGACCCGTAAGACACGCCAGAGCGCGTCCAATGAATCAATGCATCTGAAGGACCGAGACTCTGTAACTAACCCTATATTATCGCGATCTGATTCCATGTCAATTCAGACATGTGGAAAATCCGGCGAAATCGTGATTCGGCCCCGCATGGCGACCGCCCCCTCGTATCTGTTAGCTTGGGATGAATGCACAGCTCTTTACGGATCGTGACGGGATTACTGGTCCGCCGGACGAACATGCGGGGAGAATGGGTTATGGGCTTCAATCGGTTCTGCCTGCGACCGACGCAGCGCTTCCTGCCGGCGCACAACGCGCGCGGCTGGTTTCTTCTCGTCACCGTCCTCTGTTCCGCCGCTGCGACCCGCGCCGACTCCCCCGCAGCTCGTAATACCGGGTTCGAGTCGAAAACATTCGCGATCATCAAGACCCGGCTGGTCGTTTCGCCCGACGAAGAGCTTGCATCGGCAACGCTCGTCATTCGCGATGGGCTGATCGTTGCCGCCGGCGCCGATGTGCCGGCTCCTGTTGACGCCGAGATCATCGATGGCACTGGTTTGATCGTCTACCCCGGCTTCATCGACGCCGCGAGCTCGTCGTTGCTGGAACCGAGTCGCATTCCCCCTCCCGCGCCGGGCCGGGCCATCGACTTCTCGCGCTTTG
>JAGVKR010000341.1 GCA_020050375.1 Planctomycetales bacterium | reverse complement strand
GGGCATGCCTCCGATCGTGCCGCTCTCGACCGTCAGCGTGACCCGGTCGAGCAGCCCGCGCTCGTCGGCGATCCGGGCGACTCCCTCGGGCATGCCGATTCCCAGATTGGCGATGGCCCCCTCGTGCAGCTCGTCACAGGCCCGCGCCGCGATGATCCGCCGTTCGTCAAGCGGAATCGGTGGAAGCCTTTCGTTGTTTTCCGATGCGGGGCAGTGACCACAGTATTCGGGATTGAACGATTCGCCGTAGGTCTGCCGGTGATCGCACTCTTCGGCGACGACGATCTTGTCCACGAGAATTCCGGGGACTCTGACAAGTTGCGGCGGTGCTGGCTTGTCGAGCAAGCGCCGGACCTGCGCGAGGACGATTCCCCCCGAGTTGTGGACGGCCGGGGCGATCGCCGAGACGTCGCCGATGATCACTTCCTCGTTCATGACGAGGTTGCCGTTCGGGTCGGCGGCGGTGGCGCGGATGATGCCGACGTGGATCGGCAACGCGTGATACCAGAGCCAGGTTTTTCCGCCCAGCTCGATTCGCTCGACAAGTCCGGCCGGGGTGCGGTCATTGAGTCGTCCGCCGCCGAACTCGGGGTCGATGTACGTTCCCAGTCCGACGTGCGTGATGCATCCGGGGCGGCCGGCGGCAATGTCGCGATACAACTGGCACAGCACCCCCTGAGGAAAGTTATAGGCTTGGATTTTCCCCTCAAGCGCGAGGCGACCCAGGCCGGGGGTCAACCCCCAGTGTCCGCCGATCGCGCGGGCGACCAACCCCGCATGCGCCAGATGATTGAGCCCCAGCAATTCCCCGTCCCCCTGACCAGCGCCGAACATCAGCGTTAGCCCGCGCGGGGAGCCGGTTGCGAGAAAGCGCCGCTCCAGGGACGCTGTCAGCGCCTCGGCATGGGCCGCGGCGACAAATCCGCTCGTGGCAACGGTCTGCCCGTCGGCGATCAGCGCCACGGCTTCGTCAGCGGTGCAGAGTTTTTTGTCGCGCGGGCAGGTCATGAGCGGCTGAACCTGGGGCTACGAATGGGCCGGCTGTTCTTCCTGGAGGTAGGTTTGTCCACGAAAGGCCAACGCGACAAAGATAAAGACGGTCGCAGCGGCCAGCATCAGAAACGTGAAGAACCAGTAGTACGCAGCGCCTTGCAGTTGCGAACCCAGCGCCGTATTGCGGATCAGCCAGTTGACAGCCATTGTCAGAGAATTACCCGCCGAGACCGACAGCAGGTAGGTCGACATCACGAAGGATTTCATCTCGCGCGGCGCTTGCGAATACGAGAATTCAAGGCACGTTACGGAGACCATCACTTCCGCCGCCGTAATGACAAGATAGGCCAGAAGCTGCCACCAGATGCTCGGCATGCCGCCGGCATCAATGAGGGATTGCGCGTAGGCGTTGATTCCGAACGCCAGGACGCTCAGAAACATTCCCAGTGACACCTTACGGAGCGGGGTGAGAGGAAAGACCTTGTTGATCAGCGGATAGCCGATGTACGTGAAAAACGGCACCAATATGAGGATCAGGACCGGGTTGATCGACTGGATCTCTTCGGCGAGCGCCTCGTAACCGTGCAGGGCCTGCGGAAAAATCGGATAGTCGAACAAGAGGCAGTCCATCTTTTCCGCCTGGAGGACCCACGCCGCGCCGGTCTGGTCGTACAAAGACCAGAATACGGCAACGAAGGCATAGATCGGCAACAGGCGAAGCAGGGCTCTCCCACCTTCACCGCGAAGCACGGCGTTGACTTCGGTCCAGCCACGCGCCGGGATATGGACGAATTTATTGCGTCCGAGCCAGAAGACCCAGGTCGCCAACAGCATCAAGAGCCCAGGCACGCCAAAGGCCAGGTGCGGGCCGAGCCGATCGATCGGGCCGAGTGAGGCCACGAAATCGGCCGGGGCGTTCGCTTCGAGCCACTGCGGGAATCGCTTGAGCAGTCTCGGCGTGATCATTGTCGACAGGAAAGCGCCGAAATTGACCGACAGGTAGAACCATCCAAAAATCGTCCCCAGCAGATGGGCGTTTGTTTTGCCGAACTGGTCCCCCACGTGGGCCGACACGCACGGCTTGATTCCACCCGCTCCAATGGCGATCAAGGTGAGACCGGCATAGAGCCCGATCCGGGTTTCATCGAGGGCGAGCGCGAGGTGGCCCACGCAGTACACCAGCGACAGAAAAAGGATCGTTCTATATTTGCCCAGCCAAACGTCTGAGATCACGGCTCCAAACAGCGGGAAGAAATACGCGGAGGCGACGAACTGGTGATAGACCTCCTTGGCGTGTGCTTCGTCCATGTAAGCTGGTTCACCACTCGCATCCAGCAGGAATTTCGTCATGAACGTCACGAGAATTCCGCGCATGCCGTAGAAGCTGAACCGCTCGGCTGCCTCGTTCCCGATGATGTACGGGATCCCCCCCGGCATTTTCGAGCTGGGCACCGGGGCGGTGAGGTAGGCGTGTTTCGGCATGGAGGTTTCCGCCACCGGGCAATGAGGACGATTCACGAATAACTGCCGCGCAAAGACGATCCATGTGTAGCGGCAACGTAGGCGCAGGGCAATGGCAACGCCGAGGCACATCGCCGCGCCCTAGCGAGCGGCGGGGTTCAACCCCGCCGTCCATCCACGTCCATCCAAACGTCCCTGCGCCGGCGTCGAGCTTCCGTGATTGCCATCGTGCAGCTCAAGCCTCGGGCCTCAAGCCTCAAGCCTCAAGCCTCAAGCCTCAAGTC